>JAYEOQ010000130.1:0-13587 GCA_034723215.1 Campylobacterota bacterium
AGTTCTTGACTGTAAAAATGAATCTTGTAAAGAGACTCTTATAGAAGCTCCAAGTATCACTGAAAACCTATGTTCATCTTGCCATAATGACTTTGAAAAACTAAAAGATATATTAGAAAACAACGCAGTTGAGTATGAAGTAGATTCAAACTTAGTTCGTGGACTTGACTACTATACAAAAACAGCATTTGAGTTTGTAAGTGATAATATCGGAGCTCAAAGCGCAATAGCTGGTGGTGGAAGATATGATAGACTTGTAGAGTTTTTAGGTGGAAAGCCCACTCCAGCAGTTGGTTTTGCAATAGGTATTGAAAGACTTTTAGAGCTTATAGTAAAAGAGGAGTCAAAAGAGGAAGTTTTATATATTGGTGCAATGTGTGAAGATGCAATAGATATGGTTTTTTCTGCTGTTTATGATAAAAGGGAAACTATGAAAGTTCTTACAGATTATAAAGCAAGAAGCTTTAGTAAACACCTTAACAACGCACAAAAACAGGGTGCGACAAAAATAGCCCTTATTGGTGATGATGAACTATCAAATGGGACAATTTGGACAAAAGATTTCGAAACTAAAGAGGAAAAAAGTATCTCTTTAGAAGAGTTTTAGTATTGAACAACTACGGTATAGATATATGGGGAGATGATAACTTTATCATTGATGATGGTGTGGTTAAATTAAACCATGTCTCAACTCCAGCTTTGATTGATATTGTTAAGTCTGTTAGAAAAGATGGGCTAACTGGTCCTTTAGTTCTTAGATTTCCACATATCACACAAAAACAGATAGATAAACTATATACAACTTTTAATGATACTATAAAAGATTATGAGTACAACTCATCTTTTTATGCAGTATTCCCTTTAAAAGTAAATCAACTACCAAACTATATATTACCAATGTTGAAAAGTAGTTCAGATTTAAACTATGGATTAGAAGCTGGAAGTAAACCAGAGTTGTTACTTGCTATGGCTTACAATAATTTAAATGCCCCAATAACTGTAAATGGTTTTAAAGATAAAGAGATGATAACTTTAGGTTTTATAGCCTTAAATCAAGGTCATGATATAACTTTAACAATAGAGGGATTAAATGAACTTCAAACAATTATTGAGGTTCACAATGAGTTAAACTTGGCTTGTCCAAATATTGGTCTTAGGGTACGACTTCATAGTTCAGGGAGTGGTACTTGGGCAAAAAGTGGTGGTATAAACTCTAAGTTTGGGTTGAGTTCAATTGAGATAATTGAAGCTTTTGAGATGTTAAAAGAGAATGATTTAGTAAACTCACTTAAAATGATACATTTTCATATAGGTTCATCTATGGATAGTATCTCACCACTTAAAAAGGCACTTAAAGAGTCTGGAAATATCTATGCAGAGTTAAAAAAGATGGGTGCCTCGGGACTTGATAGTATCAATATTGGTGGTGGTTTAGGGGTAGAATACTCATCACAAGAGAAACAGATACAGTATAGTTTAAAAGAGTTTGCTAGTGATGTTATTTTTACACTAAAAGAGATAGCATCCAAAAATGGTGTAGAGGAGCCAAATATTTTTACAGAGTCTGGTAGATTTATCTCAGCTCCTAGTTCTGTTTTAATTGCCCCTACATTAGAATTATACTCAAGTGAATATAATAAATCAAATTTAAAACTAAAAAAGCAAAACCCTCCAATTATAGAGGAGTTAAATTATCTATTTCAAGATATAACTAAAAATAATGCTAAAGAGTATATGCATGATGCTTTAGAACATCTTGAATCTATTTTGACTTTGTTTGATTTGGGTTATGTTGATTTAATCGATAGAAGTAATGCAGAGGTTTTAACTCATCTTATTATAAAAAAAGCTATATATTTAATAGATATAAGTGATGACAAAGAGTTAAAACAGCTTGATAATAAGATACAAGAGAAATATCTTTTAAATTTTTCTATATTTGCTTCATTGCCAGATTTTTGGGGAATAGGGCAAGAGTTTCCTATTATCCCTATTACACATTTAGATAAAAAAGCTACAAGAAGTGCAAATATTTGGGATATAACTTGTGACTCTGATGGGGAGATACCATTTGATTCTAAAAAACCTCTATATCTTCATGATGTTGATCTATCTAAAGAGGATTATTTTATAGGTTTCTTTTTAGTTGGTGCTTATCAAGATATTTTAGGGATGAAGCATAATCTTTTTAGTTCACCATCTCAGTTAAATGTTGTATTTGAAAACGGTAAGATGAAAATAGAAAACTTTATAGAATCACAATCTATTATTGAGATATTTGAAGATTTGGATTATGATAAAGATGAGATATTAAAAAATTTAATGGATAAGACCAGCAATAAAGATCTACAAATAATTTTGCAAAAATATATAAATGACAATAGTTATTTAAAAACTGTTATGATTGAAAATAGATGAAAATACTAGATACAGAGCATAAAGTTTATCTTTTAGATGATGATAACTTTGATTTTCCTACATTGGATATGATGGGGGATGATTTAGTTTGTATTGGTGGAGATTTTCATCCTAAAAGAGTTGAACTAGCTTATGAAAATGGATTGTTTCCTTGGTTTATAGATGAATACAATTATATCCATTGGTATAGTCCACAAAAAAGGATGGTACTTTATCCAGATGATTTCAAAGTCTCAAAGAGTTTAAAAAGAGATATAAAAAATAAGAATTTTATTATAAAATCAAATGAAAACTTTGAAGAGGTTATAAAAAATTGTGCAAACATAAAAAGAAAAGATGAAGATGACACTTGGATAAGTGAAGAATTTATACAAGGGTATACAAATCTTTTCAATCTTGGTATTGCTATAAGTATTGAGTGCTACTTAGATGATAAACTTGTGGGTGGATTGTATGGTTTAGTTGTTGGTGATATTTTTTGTGGGGAGAGTATGTTTAGTAAAGTATCAAATGCTTCAAAAGTTGCATTTTATCATCTTTGCAATCAAGCAAAACAAAATGGTATCAAACTAATAGATTGTCAAGTATACAACGAGCATCTAGCTTCACTTGGAGCTAAAGAGATAACTAGAGAAGAGTATTTTAAAATTTTAAACGACAAAGGAGAAATAAGTGGATAATAACATAAGTTTATGGGAACTTATAAAAGAGGATTTTTCAATACCTAAGAAAAATGACCCTGCATTACATTCTAAATGGGAATTGATATTTAACTATCCTGGGGTTTGGGCTATGATAAATTATCGTATCTCAAATAGATTACACAAAAAAGGTTTTAAACGATTTGCTAGACTTTTTAGTGGATTTACACAACTATTAACAAATACAGATATTCACCCTTGTGCGAATATCGGAAGAAGAGTATTTATAGACCACGGTTTTGGTGTAGTTATTGGGGAAACTTCTATTATAGAAGATGATGTTCTTATCTATCAAGGTGTTACACTTGGTGGAGTTAGTTTAACTCATGGTAAACGACATCCTACTATTAAAAAAAATAGTGTTCTTGGAAGTGGGTCAAAAATTCTTGGAAATATAACTATAGGTGAAAACTGTAAAGTTGGAGCAAATTCAGTAGTTATCAAAGATGTACCTTGTAGTTCTACAGCTGTTGGTATTCCAGCTAGAATTATAAAAAGAACTAGCGAAGATTGTGGAGATAAAGCACAATTAAATCATAATGAACTTCCAGATATTTCAAAAGAGATGTTTGATTATTTACTTAAAAGAGTTGCAGTTTTAGAGCACGCAATAAAAGAGCAAGATGGTATAGATGTATCTAAAGAGGATGCGGAACTTGAAGATATATATTCTAACTTTATTGATGCTATGAAGAAAGATTAAAATATAAATTAGATGTTTAGTTTATTAGCAATATTTGGGATAGTTACTGGATTTATTGCTGGTTTTTTTGGAGTAGGTGGAGGTATGGTTCTTATCCCTATGTTGCTATTTGCTGGTTTTAGTATGAAAAGTGCTATTGCTATATCTATTCTACAGATGGTTTATACCTCTATATATGGAAGTTTTTTAAATTATAAAAAAAACAGATCTGTTATGAAAGATGGTTTTGTTCTTGGTATTGGTGGGTTTATTGGTGGTCTTTTAAGTGGTGTAGTTGTATCAAATATTGATGATATATATCTACAATATCTATTTTTATTTATAGTATCTTTGGCTATTTTTAGAATAGCTACAACTAGTGTTCTTATAGAAAAAGAGAAAAAAATACATAATAAAACATCACTGTTACTTATAGGGTTTTGTATTGGGATTATAGCTATGAGTATTGGAGTAGGTGGCTCTGTAATGCTTACTCCGATACTTGTTTCATATATGTATTATAACCTTAAAGATGCTTCATCTTTAGGGTTGTTTTTTGTAGTATTTAGTTCTATTGCTGGATTTATCTCTTTAAGTTTATCTGGAAATATGCTTTATTTTGAGGGTAGTGTTGTTGGAATTGCCTCTTTAATTGGTGTATATTTTGGAATAAAGATAAGAAATGCCACACATATAGTATCATATAAAAAACTTATACTTGGATTATATGTTATAATACTTATATCGGTTATTATAAAGCTATAAAGGATATCTTATGAAACAAATATTTGAAGTTCAAAATGTAAAATGTGGTGGATGTGCAAATACTTTAAAAAAAGCACTAAAAGAAGAGTATGGTGATGTTGAAGTTGATTTAGAGAAAACTCCAAGAGAAATAACTATATATTCTAATAATATAGACTTAGAAGTGTTAAAATTAAAACTTAGAACTTTAGGTTATCCACTTGTAGATGATGAACTTTCAACATTTCAAACTATAAATACAAAAGCAAAAAGCTTTGTATCTTGTGCTATAGGTAAGATGGAGTAAAATGTCATATAAAACATGGTACGAAAAACATAGTTTAAAACATAAAAAAATAGTGGATAAACTGTCACATCTAAGTGATGATGAGATTATAGAATATTTTGATTTTGAAAATATGAAGATAAAAGAGAAAGATTTTTGTCCATTGTATGAAAAAAATCAAAAATGCCACGATATGGAAAATTTAAATTGTTATCTATGTGCTTGTCCAAACTTTAGAGTAGGGGATAAAAAAAGTTTTTGTAGCATTGACTCTAAATATGGTGGGATAATCGAAACAAAAGATTATACCCATCAAGATTGTTCAAAGTGTGCTATACCTCATGGTGTTCCATATATAAATAAAAATTTTGATAGAAGTTGGTCAATTATTATGAAAGATACATTTAAAGTTTAAAAAACTTTGGCATAACTTTTATAATAAATGGATATTCATTTATGATTGTGGTTAGTAGATCATAAACTACGGTTGCATCTTCAGCTGCATATTTTATTTGACCATCTGTCAGGCTTTTATTTTCCCAGTTTGACCTTGACATTCTTTTTGATTTTTGAAGGTTTTTATTTAAAAATATTGATGCTGATTTTTTTGCTCCAATATTTTGTTTTGCAGAAAGTTTATTTAATATCTCTTCTAAATCAATTGTTGATTTTAGTCTTATTTTAAATTGTTTATATAATTCATCTTTATCACCTTTTAACCCTGTTCCAACTTTTATAATTTTATCATCTTCTAGTAGAGATAAAATTGGTTTGATATTAGAGATTTGTTTTATTTGGATGATATAACAATCTGATTGGGAAGCTAATTGAATTACAGAGATACCATGAGATTTTTCACCTTTTTTAAAAGTAGGTTTTTGTTCACTATCAAACCCTATAAAAGGTGTTGTTTTCATAGACTTAATTGCATCTTCTAACTCTCTTGAAGTTTTAATTATATGGATTGTTCTATTGTTTATAGAATAATCTGATTGTAGTTCTGGTAATTCAACTTTTGGCGAGTCTAATAGTCTAAAGAAATTTACAATTTGATTTAAAGATGTAGAACCATTTGCTAAAATTTTTATTAATACCTCTTCTAGTATCTCTTCATAATCATTTCCAGTAAAATCACGGATCATATTTAACCTACGAGTATTTGAAAGTAATTCTATATTTTTAATTTGACACCCTTTTTTTATAATATTAATTTTTGAATTGTAGTTATATTTAGGTATAATAGCCGAAATATATAAAAATATAGGATAAAAATGTTTGATAAAAGTAAAAAAGCGTATAAACAAGCAAAGTGTGTAATACCTGGTGGGGTTGATTCTCCTGTTAGAAGTTTTGGTTCAGTTGGTGGTGTACCACCTTTTATAGCTTCTGGTAAAGGTAGTTACCTTAAAGATATAGATGGAAACAAATATCTTGACTTTGTTCAAAGCTGGGGTCCACTTATTTTTGGTCACGCTGATAAAGATATTCAAAATGTTGTTAAAAAGACAGTTAAAAAAGGTTTATCTTTTGGAGCTCCCACTGAACTTGAAACACAATTAGCTTCAGAAATAGTTGAGATGTATGATAACCTTGACCAAGTTAGATTTGTTAGCTCTGGTACTGAAGCTGTAATGAGTGCTATTAGACTTGCTCGTGGTGTAACAAAAAGAGACAATATCATTAAATTTGAGGGTTGTTATCATGGACATAGTGATAGTTTACTTGTAAGTGCTGGAAGTGGTATGGCTACTTTTGGAGCTCCAAGTTCTCCAGGTGTTCCTGCTGATTTAGTTAAACATACAATTTTAAGTGAATATAACAATATCAAACAACTTGAAAAATGTTTTAAAGAGTCAAAAGATATCGCTTGTATCATCATAGAACCAATTGCTGGAAATATGGGATTAGTACCTGCTTCAGCAGAATTTTTAAAAGCTTGTAGAAGATTATGTGATAAGCATGGTGCATTATTGATTTTTGATGAAGTTATGTCTGGATTTAGAGCCTCTTTAAAAGGTGCTAGTGGAGTTGTAAAAACTCAAGCTGATATTATAACTTTTGGTAAAGTTATCGGTGCTGGTATGCCTGTAGGTGCATTTGGTTCAAGAGAAGAGATTATGGATCAACTTAGTCCAAATGGTGCAATCTATCAAGCTGGAACATTAAGTGGAAACCCTGTAGCTATGGCAGCTGGTTTAAAATCACTACAAAAGCTTAAAGGTGATAAAGATATTTATAATAAGCTAAATAGAAAAGCAGTTAGATTAACACAAGGGTTAAAAAAAGTGGCAAAAGAGAATAATATCCCACTTCATGTAGATACTAGAGGTAGTATGTTTGGATTTTTCTTTTGTGATACAAAAAATGCACCTACAAATATGAAAGAGGTTTGTAAGTGTGATTTTGATAGATTTGCTAAATTTCACAATGAGATGTTAAAAAAAGGTTTTTACTTTGCTTGTAGTCAATATGAAACTGGATTTATCTGTGCTAGTATGACAAATAAACAAATTGATGCAACTATAAAAGCTGCTTCACAAGTGATGAAATCACTATAAAATAAAAAGGTAAAAAGATGATAAAACATATTGTATTTTTTAAACTTTCAGAAGATGGTTTAAAACAAAAAGATTTAATAGTTGAGAAGTTAAATTCTCTTAAAGATAGTATTGATTTTGTACGAGCTTTAGAGGTTGGTATAAACTTTGCACAAGAGGATAGAGCTTTTGATATATCTTTAACAGTGGTTGTTGATTCTAAAGAGGCATTAGATAACTATGCAAAACATGAAAACCACATACCAGTTGTAGAGTTTATTAAATCACTTGGAACTGAGTCTAAAGTTGTTGATTATGAGATAGCAAAAACCCCTACAGGTGAATTTGGTAATGCAAGTATTATTAAAAAAGCAAATCAATATTTTGATGGACAAGTTACAAGTAGAACAGTTGTAGAATCTGATGGTAGTACAAAAACTCTAGGTATTATGATGCCTGGAACTTATACTTTTGGTACTAATAAAGCTGAGCATATGGAGATACTTGCAGGTTGTGTTGAAGTTGAATTCCCTGATGATAGTAATGTTGAAACTATAAAAGGTGGAGATTATTTTGAAGTACCTGCTAATTCAAGCTTTGATATAAAAGTTCTTGAAGTTACAGATTATTGTTGTACATATATAGACTAGGTTTTTAAATGGAAGAAAATAAAAACCCTCAAGAGGTAGAACATAAACCAAAACATAAGGATAAGCTAGAAGCTTTAGATAATATGTCTTTGGGTATATCTATAGTTGTAGCACTTGCCCTTGGTGTAGGTTTAGGACTATTACTTAAAAGTTGGACTGGTTATACTTGGACTTTATGGATAGGTGTAGCCTATGGTATAGCAGCAGCTGTTCTAAATGTACAAAAAGCATATAAAAAAGCTAAAAAAGATTTAGATAAATTAGCCCAAGACCCAAAATATAAATATGCACAAGAGAATGGTTATGGAAATAAATTAGACGACGAAGATGATGCTAAATAAAGCTGTTAAAACTTTTTTAATAATTGATTTAGGTGTAGTATTATTTTGTTTGTTAGCTGGTCATAATGATTGGCTTTTAAATACACAAATTGCTTTTTTTAGTTCTTTGATGGTTACAATTGGTTCTTATCTTGGGTATAGAAAAAATATTCAAAAAAGAGCAGTTGATCATATAAATGATGATGATAATTATGATGAACTTGATAAGATGGATGATAAATATGATTTATACTCTGATGAAGTTGAAGAGGTTAAAATAGAAGAGCCAACGGCACAAGAGATAAAAGAGGCTATGAAACCTATAAAACAAAACCATTTTGGTAATTTTAAATCTGGTTTTAGTGGTATGTCATCTTTGTATAGACTTTTTGGTTATGTTGGACTTGTTGTTGGATTTTTTTATCTTAATAACAATGGATATTTACATGTATACTCTTATGTTTTTGGATTTATAATTGTCCCTATATCTGCACTTGTATTTAGTTTGAGTGTGAAAAATATAAAAGAATAGAAAAGTATATTAAACCTATCTATTCTTAGTTTTTAAATAAAAAGTATTTTCTACCCTCTCTAAAACTTCATGTATTATAGTGTCGCTTTTAAGATCAACAGTTTCAACAATAGTTGATATTGTAAATTGTTTACTTGCATCATCTGTTTTCTGCGATTGTTTATCAGATAAATCTCTTAGTTTTTTGGCTAAAACCTCTGCCCCTTCTTCTGTTGTATATGGTAAAAGTAACATAAATTCACCTCCACCAAATCTACCAATTGTATCACTATGTCTAGAATAAAACTCAATTAATGATATAAATACATTAACTAAATCATTACTCACTTTACGACCATAATGTGAATTTATCTCTTGAAAGTTATCAATATTTACAAGCATCAAAGTAAGTGGTATATGCTCCCTTTTTGCAATATTCATTAATACATTTGAGATCTTATAAAAAGCCTTTCTATTATAAATATGTTCTGAAGAGTACTCCTTTGACTTTTCAATTATCTCCTCCTCTATAGTATCTAACTCTAATGTTTTCTTCTCAATAATTTCTCTTAAATCATCATTATACTGTGTTAATCTAGATGTTTCAAAATCAACTTTAACTTTTAATTTTTTATTTACTCTTTTAGAAAAAGAGTTCCATGCCATACGATAAACCAACACATTAATAAGTAAACCAGCAACTACAAGGAGAACCAACAGTAACCCATTTCCTGATAATAATAACTCAAAATCAATACTCGAAGCTAACAAATTACATACACTCAAACCTAACACCATACCAACTCTTATCATCAAAGCTCCCTATAAATCTTTACTCTTCTTATTATATCAAAAAAATGTGTTATAAATGTGTTATGGTAGTTTACAATTTGATTTAAATAATCTTTTAATGATATAATATTGAATGAAAAATAAAAAAATAAGAGAATTAGCGGTATCTGGTCAATTTTATCCTAGTTGTAGTGATGAATTAAATAGGTATATAGAGCATTTTGATAATATATTAAAATCAAATAATATATTGTTAGATAATTCTATAAAAGGAAGAGCCATTATAGCTCCTCATGCAGGTTATGTTTATAGTGGGTTTACAGCAAATCTTGCATATAAATATATCCCTAAAGATATAAAAAATATTGTAGTAATAGGACCATCTCATAAGTTCGGTTTTGATGGTGCTAGTGTAGCTTTATATGATAAATACCCTACACCACTAGGTAATTTAACAATAAATAAAGAACTTTCAAAACAATTAATCGACAACTATCCTTTTTTAAATTTTAAAGATGAAGTGCATTGTGAACACTCAACAGAGGTGCAATTTCCATTTATAAAGCACTATAAAAATGATATAAAAGTTGTAGAGATAGTTTATAGCTCTATAGATTTTCATAATATATCAGATGTTATATATAGTTTATTATTAGATGAAAATAACTTTGTAGTAATAAGTACAGACTTAAGTCACTTTTATCCTTTAGATAAAGCAAATCAATTAGACTCAATATGTTTAGACGCCATTATAAATAAAGATTTAAAAGAGTTTGATAATGGTTGTGAAGCTTGTGGAATAATTGGTGTAAAAGCTATGATAGAGGTTTCTAATAGACTAAATTATAAAGTTAAGGTGCTGGATTATAGAACTAGTGCCGATGCTATTGAAGATACTAATAGTGTCGTTGGTTATACAAGTGTTGTTTTAGGTATATAATAGGTATAATAAAATTTAAAATATATATAAAGGGTATTAAAAAATGGAAGAATTTAACAACTATTTTAATCGACAGATACAACTATGGGGTGAAGATACTCAAAAGTCATTGCAAACTAAAAAGATAGCTATTATAGGATGTGGTGGATTAGGATGTAGCCTTGGTGTTGCTTTGGGTTCATCTGGAATAGGGCAGATTGATTTAGTTGATTTTGATGAAGTTGGAATTCATAATATCCATCGTCAAATTGGTTTTAAAGTAGGTGATGAGGGTAGAAAAAAATGTGAAGTTTTAAAAGAGCTTATACTAGAGCGTTGCCCTTTTGTAAAAGTTAATAGTTTTGATAGTGATTTTGAAACTTTCTCTTTTACAAATGATTACTATGACTTAATAATAGATGCAACAGATAATCTTCCTGTTCGAGCAAAAATAAACAGCTTTTCAAAAGAGAAAAATATACCATGGATATATGGAAGTGTTGAGGCTTTTCATGGACAAGTTTGTTTTTTTCAAGATGCTTCTTTTGAATCAGTTTTTAATATATCAGACCATAAACCAGCAGGGATTGCAGCACCAATTGTTATAAATATAGCATCACTTCAGGCAAATATAGCACTTAGGTATTTAGTAGGACTTAGCGTAAAGAAAGATTTTTTATATTATTGTTTTTTTAATGAAGATGGGGAGTTTATGACTCAAAAATTTGGTTTACCTAAGTAATAATATATTTTAGATATAATAAAGTAATTTAAGTTAGGGATTTTAATGAAAGAGATATTAGACATAATAGTTTGGGGTGGATTTATATTCATCCTTTTTATATTTTTACGAGGTATGAACGATACTCAAGTGCAAAAGCATAAAGAAAAACTTGAAAAAGTAGAAGAAAATAAAAAGAATAAAGATAAAAAAGTAGAAGAAAATAAAACTAAAGGGCAAGAGTAGTATGATAAAACCATTATTAGTAGAGATTGTAGTTGAAGAGTTACCAGCGATACCATTTTTAAAAGAGTTACCAAATATTGAAAAAAAATGGGCTGATATATTAGAGGCAAATGGTTTAATGTGTGAGTTTAATTTTTATTATACTCCTAGAAGATTGGTATTTTGGCATAGAGAATTTAAAGTTTCTCAAGATGACAATGAGCAAAAACTTTGGGGTGCACCTTTAGCTATTGCATATAAAGATGGTGCACCTACACCTGCAGCTGTTGGTTTTGCTAAAAAATGTGGTGTTGATGTTTTAGATTTACAAGTTGAAACAAAAGGAAATCAAGAGTTTTTATATTTTGAAAAAACTGTTAAGGGTAAAAGTTCGAGTGAACTTTTAAATGGTATGGTAAATGAGTTTATCTCTAAACTGTCATTTGGTAAATCTATGAGATGGGGAAGTGGAATAGATAGTTTTATAAGACCTATTCGAGGTCTAAGTATTGTTCTTGGTGATGATTTAATTGATGGTGAACTTTATGGTATAAAATCAACTAAATCAAGTTCAGCTCATAGAATGGTATCTTATGAACCTTTTGATTTTGAATTTGCTGGTGATTATTTCTGTAAACTTGATAAAAATGGTGTAATATTATATCAAGATGAGAGAAAGAAGATTATCTTAGAACAGATGAAAGAACTTGAAAAGAAAAACGATATAACAATAGAGGTTGATGAAGAGTTACTTAATGAGATTGTGGCTATTACTGAATATCCAACTGCACTTCTAGGTAGTTTTGATGAAGAGTTTTTAGAGTTACCAAATGAAGTTATAATAGGTTCTATGAAAGAGCATCAAAGATATTTTGCAGTTTACAAAAATGGAGAGATTACAAATAAGTTTATTGTAGTATCAAACTCATATACAAAAGATTTTAGCCATATTATTGCTGGAAATGAAAAAGTTTTAAGACCTAGACTCGCAGATGGTATGTTCTTTTGGAACAATGATATTAAAAATGGTCTAAGCAATGAAGCTCTAAAAAAAGTAAGCTTTGTAGATGGACTGGGTTCTGTATATGATAAGTGTGTAAGAGAATCTAAAATAGCTTCGCATATAGCTACTCAGTTTGATATAGCGGATGATAAACATCTACTTGAAGAAGCAGTGATGTTAAGTAAAGCTGACCTTCTTACTGATATGGTATATGAATTTACAGATTTACAAGGTATTATGGGATACTACTACGCTACAAAAGAGGGTAGAGATTCAAGAATATGTACAGCTTTAAAAGAGCAGTATTTACCAGATGGAGAGAAAAGTGAATTACCATCAACTACTTTTAGTTGTGTGGTAGCTTTATCAAACAAGCTTGACACTTTGATGGGTCTATTTAGTGTTGGAATGATACCAACAGGAAGTCGTGATCCATTTGCATTAAGAAGAGCAGCACAAGGTATATTTAAGATTTGTTATGAGTATAAACTACATTTAGACTTAAACAGTATAATTAATAATAGCCTTCAAGAGTATAACAACTTAAATAAAGAACAATTAGTAGAGTTCTTAAATGAGAGAGTTTTTAAACTATATAACAATGTAAACCCAAGTATTATAAAAGCAGTTTTAAATAGTACAGATAGAAATAATGTTCTAAATATTTGTTTAAAAATTGAAGCTTTAAAAGATATAGTAAATAGTAGTGATTTTAAAAGTATCAGTGATACATTTAAAAGAGTTGCCAATATTGTTAAAGATTTAAAGATGGATAATAGTTTAACAGTAGATAAATCTATCTTTGAAGATAAAGAAGAGAAGATTTTGTATAATAAATTTATAGATATCACAAATAAAAGTTATACAACTTTTGATGAAGAGTTAGATGCTTTATTTAGTTTAAAACCAGAGTTGGATAACTTTTTTGATAATGTATTTGTTAACCATGAAGATGAAAAAATAAAAACAAATAGAAAGAACTTAATAGGAATAGTGTATAAGAGTTTTAAAGCTATTGCAGATATTAAAGAGATCACAATTTAATTCTATTTTGGCATGAAATAATAAATTAAAATAA
>JAYEOQ010000131.1:0-13557 GCA_034723215.1 Campylobacterota bacterium
TACATCCTCATATGCAGATTGATAAGTTTTTTTATCTGTAAATCTATATGTATTAAACATTAGGTTTGAATCATCATCTAAATCTTTTGAATATGTTACAAATGCTTTTAAAAGTGTTGTATCATAATCTGATGCGTAAGTTATCTCTCTGCTACTTTTAGGGTCTACAGAAGCTGCATCTACACCATGTACTCCACTACCATCACCACTTTTAATTTTAGTATAATCTAATCCAACCACAATATCACTTGTATCATCAAGATAATAACTATATTTACCATTTAATGATTTATTTGTATAAAATGCTCTATCCCAATAACCATCACTATCTCTAAAACTACCTTGTAGTTGTATAGCATAGTTTTCAAAACTTTGATTTGTAGAAGCTAAAAATCTTTTATATCCAAAACTTCCAGCTTCAGTTTCTATCTTACTTTGGCTTTTCCCTTTAGTTCTTTTTGTTGTAATAACGATTGCCCCTGCAATTGCATCATTTCCATAAAGATAAGAAGCCCCACCTTTTATCACTTTAATACTAGCAATATTATCAAGGTCAACATTTATTTTTCCTGTTGTTTCTTGTACTGGAACACCATCAATTACAACTGCAACTCCTGGTTTTTCTCCCATATAAACTTGGTTTCCTATACCTCTTATATGTATTTTAACTATATCACCCTCTGTCTGCATAGCAGTAATTCCTGGAATACTATTTAAAACTTCAACAATATTTTGAGGATTAACTTTTTGAATCTCTTTATTATCTATAAATGTTACATTTGATACATCTGTATGAGTTGTTTTAAATTTGTCATCTATTGTTGATGAATAAACACCAATCGTCCCTAAATCGTCTGTTGCATTTAGTGATGATATAACTAAAAGTGCTGCTAGTGAATATTTGATTTTCATTTTTTCCCTTAAGTATAATTTTTATTTATGGAATATTATCTTTGAAATGTTAATTGTGTGTTAATTATCTGTTATATTAAATCTGATATAATCATTTTTTAAAAAAGGTGAATATATGGAAGAAAACTTTTCACATGGTGGAGATGTAAAATCGTTTGCAAATGAATTGAGTTGTTATATTGATGAGGTTATTGATCTATCTTCAAATATTAATTTTATAAAACCGGAGATTGATATAGATTTCAACTCTCTTGATATATCTGCATATCCATCTTATGATAAGTTGTATTCATCTATTGCAAAGATCTACAATGTAAAACCAGAAGAGTTAGAACTATTTAATGGTGGGAGTAGTGCGATATTTTCACTTTTTAAATTTTTTGAAACTAGAAATTGTTATATATATTCACCTGCATATTTAGAGTATAAAAAAGCGGCTCAAAAGTTTAATTATAATACATATTTTATAAATAGATTTGTAGAGTTGGATTATGTAGTAATGCCAAACTCTTTAGTTGTTTTTGTAAATCCATCTACCCCTGATGGTACTTTTTATGATATAGATAAGTTGATGAAGAGTTGGATAGAGTTAGATTGTACAATTTTAATAGATGAATCATTTTTAGATTTTACATCATTTAAATCTGTTATTAAATATCTTAAATCTTATGATAAACTATATATATTAAAGTCAATGACGAAATTCTATAGTAGTGCAGGGATAAGAGTAGGGACAATAATATCAAATAAAAATAATATTCAAAAACTAAAAGAGTTTGAGCCTATGTGGAAAATTTCACAGTTTGACCAAGCCTACCTAAAAAGTGTACTAAAAGATGTAAATTTTCCTCAAATCTCAAGAGCTGTAAATATTAAAAATAAGGAACTATTAACAAAAATTTTAAATAGTTGTAAATATGTATTAAATATATCAGATTCATCTGCAAATTATCTTTTAGTACATTTAAAAGGTATAAAAGCAAATCAGTTTCAAGAGCTACTAAAACCATATAAAATTATGATAAGAGATTGTTCAAATTTTGACTTTTTAGATGATAGTTTTATAAGAGTTGCAGTAAAAAGTGAAAAGAATATTATAAGTTTAAAAAAAGCATTAGAAGATGTTGATAAAAAATAGATTTTTACATCATCTTTCAGTTTTAATAAGTGGTATTTTTTTAATATTTGTTTTATATCTTATTTTTAGAAGTTTTATTTTTGTTGAAGCTCATCATATAGATATAAAAGGTAGTACTTATATACATCAAGTATCAAAGAAGCCTTATATAAAAGAACTTGCCAAAGATATAACAAAAGTGTGTAAAACTGATGGTTGTAAGATACAAAAGATTTTAAATTTTGTTACAACTATCCCTTATAAAGTAAATCACTCTATATCAAGAAGTCCAAAAAATACTATAAAAAATGGTTACGGTGATTGTGATGATAAAAGTAATCTTTTAATCTCTTTACTTCATAGTTTAGAGTATGAGTCCTATTTTGTTGTGGTTCCTGGTCATATATTTACAATAGTATATTTAAAAGAGAAACGATTTGATTTTTTAAAAGGGCTGTATGTAAATGGTAAAAAATATTATATCTTAGAATCAACAGCAAAAATGTCACATATTGGATTCCAGATAAAATATAAAATGGATGAGATTCAAGCAGTGATTGAACCCTTTAAAAATGAAAAGATAAAGATAAAAAGTTTAAAATTTGATTACTAATTTATATTCCAAGTTTTTTGATAATTTGTTATAAAATCTGATAATGTATGCATTAGATTAAAAGCATCAGTTGTTGTACATTTGTTACTATTTTGCATATCTAAATAACCATAGTTTCCGAAATTTAAAATGGAATTGTCTACGCTGATATAATTTTTTATGCCAAGTAACTCTGACCAGCTTAAATTATCTCTTAAACCTTGAGAAGATTGGTTTCTCCATATCAGTCCATCTTCAGTGATAATCAATCCATATTTTAACGGACCCCAGACAGAGCAATTTATCACTCCGATAACATTAGTATCTGGATCTATGGGAAAATGTTCCTTTACCTCATTTAATTTGAGAGTTCTAATCCCGTCACCTACACATACACCATCTATATTTTGTTCCTCAATCAAGCTTTCCAATCTATTTGTTATATTCATAATAATCTCCTCCATTTTAATTTTTAAATCCAAAAAATAAATTTTAACATCATTTTATTTAAAAGTATATTGGTTTCTTGAATGTAATTTAAATGTAGCTTTTTATAGCAGAAATATAAATTTTATAATTTATGAGATTTATCAAAAAGTGATAGAGAGTTTTAAAAAATGGGTATTATAAATATTACTGAACTGACTATTGTTATCTTTACTGTTATAGTTAAAATACCCGTAAGATAGTAGCATCTCATCGCTTAGAGAATAGAAAAGTGTTGTTGATAATAGATAGCTTTTATCATCTGTATTAAAAATATTTAACGCAGTTATATTTAAAAGCGGTGTAATAGTATATGAGATATTTAAACCTATATTTTTTAAATCATTTTTATTATCATATAGATATTCACCTAATATAGTTAAAGAGTTTTCAAATCCATACTCACCCCCTAAAATATATTTATAATAATTTTCATCAAACTCTTTATCTTTAAAATATCCACCCTCACTTCTTAGTTCAATTCCGCTGTTTAAAAACTCCCCTTCGATCTCATATCCTAAAATATCCTGATTCGCTTTGTTGTCATTTATAGCAACAGCTGCAAAATCAGCAAACTCTAAATAACTCTTTATTTTAAAGCTTGTTTCATCTTTTGAATATGCCAACTCCAGGTTTGAAACAGAATCTATAGCATATTCATATCTTATAGATTCTACACCTTCTCTATTTTGAGGTTCTATTGAGGTGGAATCAATAGGGTTAAATATATCTATAGGGTTCCAGATACGACCAACTCCGAAAGGGATCCTTTGAAGACCGATACTTACAAGATGTTTATCATCTGTATATTTAAAATATCCTCTGTATATTGAACTGTTATTAGTGTTGGAATCTTCAGTTTTATTATAAAAATTCTCATTATCGGTAATCAGTTTTAAGATACTGTTTTCATATTTTTCACCTGCAAGTGTTAAATTCAATCTTACCCTGTTGTAATCTTTTGTTTGCTGTTTATTGGTAGTTATTATATTTGTATTCTCAACTGTATAATCCAACTCAATAGAAAACAGAAAACTACAAAGAAAGAGTAAACTATATAGTGATCTCATCATCAACAACCACACCATCTTTAAGCTGAATCAACCTTTTAGCTTTTGCTATTACCATTGGATCATGAGAGGAGAATAAAATAGTTATATTTTCCTCTTTGTTTAATTTTTCCATCATACTCATAAGTTTTGTTGCACTTACACTATCAAGATTTGCTGTTGGTTCATCTGCAAGGATAAGTTTAGGCTTTGTTGCAACTGCTCTTGCTACTGCAACACGCTGTTGTTGTCCACCACTCATATGGGATGGTAGTTTATTTAAAATAGATTCAATATCTAGTTTTTTAGATAGATATTTAACTCTTTTGTCACAATCAATTTGAGATTTACCTTGTAGTTTCATAATATATTCAATATTCTCCCTACCTGTTAATACAGGTACTAAATTATAAGCTTGAAAAACAAATCCGATATTATCTCTTCTATGGTCAGATAAGTTATTTTCATCCATTGTAGATATATTGGCTTTATCAATGATAACTTCACCTTTTGTTGAATCATCAAGTCCCCCAATTAGATTTAAAAGTGTAGTTTTACCACTTCCACTTGGTCCACTTAATACTACAAATTCACCTTGTGAAAATGAAAGATTTATATTATGTAGTCCAATAACTTCAATATCACTATTTGGATTAAAAATTTTACTTATATTATTAATTTGTATAAATTTGTCCATTTTTATATACCTTGTAAAAGTTATATATAATAATATGCAAATCTATCTTAAAACAACTCTAACATTTTAACAACTTCATCCACTTCAAAACACTTCATATTTGTTTTAAGAGTTGGTTTTGTAGCTATAATTGCTTTTGTAATACCTTGAGATGATGCTTCTTTAATTCTAGTTTCCATCCCTATTACATCTTTTATCTCACCTGTTAAACTAACTTCCCCTACAAAAATAGACTCTTTGGAAATAGGGCGATTCCTAAAGCTACTAATAATTGCAGCAACAACAGCCAAATCACAAGAACTCTCTTTTACTTTTATACCACCACTTATATTTATAAATACATCATAGGAGTTAAGAGGTAAGTCAAGTTTCTTTTCAAGTAGAGCTAAAAGCATATTTAATCTATTTGTATCAAAACCTGTTGCACTTCTTTTTGGGTTTGGATAGGTAGATTCAGTTACTAAGGCTTGAACCTCTACAATTAAAGCACGACTACCCTCAACTGAAACTGTAAGGCAGCTTCCTGCTTGTGGTTTTGTAGAGTCAAAAAATCTTCTATTTATATCTTTTGCACTTTCAAGCCCTTTTTGTGTCATCTCAAATATACCTATCTCACTTGTTGAGCCAAAACGATTTTTAAATCCCCTTAACATTCTGATCTCTTTGCTACTTTCACCCTCAAAATATAAAACAGTATCAACCATATGTTCTAAAACTCTAGGACCTGCGATACTGCCATCTTTTGTGATATGACCAATTATAAACATAGCTATCTCAGACTCTTTTGCTTTTCTCATAAGCTCAAATGTTATCTCTCTTACTTGTGATACACTTCCAGGTGCTGAAGTTAATTTATCAGAATATATAGTTTGAATAGAGTCGATGATAGCTATCTCATAATCTTGTCGTAAAAGTTCATCATGTATAGCTTCAAGTGAAATTTCAGATAAAAGATATAGGTGATCTTCATTTGCATCAAGTCTAGTAGCTCTCATTTTTATTTGACCGGCAGATTCTTCCCCTGATACATATAAAACTTTTTTACCACTTTTAGCTAGATTTCCTGCGATTTTTAATAGTAAAGTTGATTTACCAACCCCTGGGCTTCCCCCTATAAGTGTAAGACTTCCAGGAACTAAACCACCACCTAAAACTAAATCAAACTCCTCATTTAAAGTTGAGAATCTTGTAATATTGTCTTGTTCTATTTTAGTAATTGATGTAGCTTTTGAACTCTCTTTTGAAGCTTTAGCAATTTTTACCATCACCTCTTTTTGTTCATTTGTTAGTTCTACAAAACTATCCCATCCACCACAACTTGGACATTTTCCTAGCCACTTTGCACTTTGTTCTCCACAATGTTGACATTCAAATGTTGATGATTTCTTTTTTGCCATATTTATAACCTCTTGTTTAATATTTTGAATTATAGTGTAAAATATTTTATTATTGTAAAAAGATTGCAAATTGTTAATAATTTAAATTAAAGTTAAATCTTTTAATTATTAGGTACAATGTTATTTATAAATTTAAAAGTGATGGTACCCTTAATATGAAAGAGTTATTAATTTCAGAAGAAGAACTAAAAAAGATGTTTAAAAATAAAGAGATTCTTGATACAAATAATGGCTGGTTTTATAAAGAAAAAGAGGTAGATATTATCGCAATACACGATAAAGAGGTAAAATATGTTGGTGATATAGCAATAGCATCATCGTATAAAATAAGAGAAAAAATAGTAAAAAGGTAAGCAATGTTTGAAAATATAAAACTAAAAATAATATCATATATATATAAAGTATCAAAACAGCCAGTAAAATTAAGTCAATTACTTGAAGCTAATATATTATTTAACGAGGGGATGAAACTTGATGGTACAAAACTTGGTTTTAGGTTAAAACTAGGTCGTGCTTATATGGTTTTTTTACTATTAGCCCATTTGATTATTATACCTATTGCATTTGTTACTCATAATTTATTTCAAATTTTAGACTGTCATGCTTCAATTGTTTTAGCAGTATTTTTTACAGCACTTCTTTTTGGAATATTTAGCTTTTTTAAAGAGTGGACAAGAGATTGTGTGACAAAGCAAAGGATAAAAAATATGTGGACACTACATTTTCCACATTTTCCATATGATGAATACAACCAAGAGGTATCAGAAATTTATCAACTTGCTTTAGATGATGAGATAAAACATTCAGATTTGGAGAGATTTATTTTGGATAAGCTTTCATCTTAATACTATTAAGTAACTTTTAGCTAAAATTATAGCAAAATTTTAATACGGAGTTCATTTTAATGGAATTTAAAGCAACAAAAACAAACGAAGCAAACGCAGTAATCTCTGCAACTATTCAAGCAGATGTAATAGAGTCTAGCTTAAACAAATTAGCTAAACAGGCTGCTAAAACTATGGATGTTCAAGGTTTTAGAAAAGGTAAAGTACCTGTAGCTGTAGTAAAAAGCAGATATGCTGAAAAATTAACACAAGATGCTGAAGGTGAAGCAATCAGAGAGGTTATGGCAGCAGGTTTAGCTGAAATGAAAATTGAAAATAGTGATTTAATTGGTGAGCCAGCTATTACTAAATTTGATAAAAAAGAGGATGGAAATATTGAGATAGAGATTCAACTTTCTTGTAGACCAGATGTAGATTTAGGTGATTATAAATCATTATTACCAGAAATTGATGTAAAAGAAGTAACTGATGCTGAAGTTGATGAAAGAATCAATACAATGGCAGGACAAGGTGCACCTTTAGAAAAAATCAAAAGAAAAAGAATGGTTAGAAAAGGCGATTTCGCAGTTATCGATTTTGAAGGTTTCAAAGATGGTGTAGTATTTGATGGTGGTAAAGCTGAAGGTCATACATTGGAGATTGGTTCAAACTCTTTTATTCCAGGTTTTGAAGATCAAGTTATTGGTATGAAATATGAAGAGCAAAAAGATATTACTGTAACTTTCCCAGAGCAATACCAAGCAGCTGATTTAGCAGGTGCCGAAGTTGTATTTAAAGTAACACTACATGAGATTCAAGAAAAAGCTGAACCAGTTATTGATGATGAGTTTGCTAAAAAAATATTAACAAATGAAGAAAATCCAACTGTAGAGATGTTAAAAGAGAAAATTTCTGAGCAAATCAAAGCAGAAAAAATGGGTACATACTACAATGAAGAGTTAAAACCTGCATACTTACAAACACTTGTAGAAAAAATTGATTTTGTAGTTCCAACATCAGTTTTAGAGCAAGAGATAAATCAAGCTTTAAATAATAAAGTAAGAGAGATGTCTGAAGATGAATTAAATGCTTTAAAAGAGGATCAAGCTAAAATTGAAGCGATGAGAGAAGAGGTAACTCCAGATGCTACAAATAGTGTAAAAGCTACATTTATCGTTGATCAATTAGCAAAAGTTGAAGCTGTTGAAGTATCTGATCAAGAGGTTACTCAAACTTTATATTATGAAGCGATGATGCAAGGTCAAGATGGTCAAGCTTTAATTAAACAATATGAAGAAGCAGGGTACTTACCAGCTATTAAAATGTCAATGATTGAGCAAAAAGTTATCAATAAATTATTAGACGAAAAAGCAGGAAAATAATGTCTTATGTTCCAGTAGTAGTTGAACAAACAGGGAGAGGAGAGAGAAGTTACGACATCTACTCTCGTCTTCTAAAAGATAGAATAATTATGTTAAGTGGTGAAGTAAATGATGCAGTTGCTGCTTCAATTGTTGCACAACTTTTATTTTTAGAAGCTGATGATCCTGAAAAAGATATATTTTTATATATTAACTCTCCAGGTGGTGTAGTAACTGCTGGAATGAGTATGTTTGATACTATGAATTATATTAAACCTGATGTTTGTACTATTTGTATAGGTCAAGCTGCATCTATGGGTGCTTTTTTATTAGCAGCTGGAACTGATGGTAAAAGATTTGCTTTACCAAATGCTAGAATTATGATACATCAGCCAAGTGGTGGAGCTCAAGGGCAATCTACTGATATTCAGATTCAAGCACAAGAGATTCAAAGATTAAAAGACTCTTTAAATGAACTTTTATCTAAACACACAGGTCAACCCTTTGAAAAAGTTGAAGCTGATACTGAAAGAGATAATTTTATGAGTGCCAATGAAGCTTGTGAATATGGTCTTGTTGATAAAGTAATTACAAAGCACGAATAGAATGATAAAAGAGATAATAACTTATCCAAATCCAATTCTTAGAAAAAAATCTAAAGATGTAGAAGTTTTTGATAAAGAGCTTCATACTCTTTTGGATGATATGAATGATACAATGATGCAGTGTGGTGGTGTTGGATTAGCAGCTATCCAAATTGCAGTTCCTTTAAATGTATTAATAATAAATATACCTGTTGAAGATTATGGTGAAGATGATGATGGGGAACAAAATCCTGAAAATCTTATTGAAGCTATAAACCCTGTTATTACACATAAAGACGGCGAACAGGTTTTTAATGAAGGTTGTTTAAGTATACCTGGATTTAATGCAGAGGTTACAAGAGCCGAGCATGTTATTGTGGAATATTATAATAGGTTTGGGGAAAAACAAACAATTGAAGCTAATGACTTTTTAGCTGTTGCATGGCAGCATGAGATGGAACACCTAAGTGGTCATGTATTTATCGAAAACTTATCTTTTTTAAAAAGAAAAAAGTTTGAAAAAGAGTGGAAAAGACAACTTAAAGAGAATAAAAAAAGAAAACTCTAAACACTATAAAAGGAATCACCACAATGCAAAAAGAACCAATGACAGATAACGATTATCAGAAATTAACTCAATCTCTTAATGATATGAAACTAGTACAAAGACCAAAAATTTTAGTAGCTATTGAAGAGGCTAGACAACTTGGTGATTTAAAAGAGAATGCAGAATACCATGCAGCAAAAGAGGATCAAGCTAATATAAACAAAAGAATAGCAGAACTTGAAGATTTAATTACAAGAGTTGTTATCATAGATCCATCAAGTTTAGAACATGATAAAATTAGTTTTGGTTCAACGGTTAAATTAATTGATGTAAATAGTGAAGAGGAGATTATATATACTATAGTTTCTTCACCGCACAGTAATCCAGAGATTGGTAATATATCATTTCACTCTCCATTATCAAAACAATTACTTGGAAAAAGTGAAGGTGATGAATTTACTGCACAACTACCAGGTGGAAAAAAAGAGTTTGAGATAGAGGAAGTTTATTACGACGAGTCTAAGTTATGTTAAATGTTTCAATAGTTGGGGCAACTGGATATACAGGTTTAGAACTTGTAAAAATACTTTTAAACCATCCAAATTTCAATATAACATATATTGCAAATAGTGAGGGTGGAACAACTATAGATAAGTTACATCCATCTTTAACAAATGTTATAGATATGGAAGTGCAAAAAGCAGATGCTTCACAGATTGCAAAAGTATCTGAACTTTGTTTTTTAGCATTGCCACATAAAACTGCTATGTCATTTGCTAAACAACTTTTAGCATTGGGAGTTAAAGTTGTAGATTTAAGTGCAGATTATAGACTTGAACTTGATAGATATGAGGAACATTATTGTCCACATGAAGATAAAGAAAATCTTCCAAATGCTGTTTATGGTTTACCGGAGTTTTATGAGCAAGAGATAAAAAAAGCAAATCTTGTAGCAAATCCAGGGTGCTATCCAACGGCAACACTATTGGGACTTTTACCATTTGCTAAATATATTGATAACAATTCAAATATTTTTGTAGATGCAAAAAGTGGTGTAAGTGGAGCTGGAAAAAAGTTAAGCGAAACAACACACTTTGTAACTGTAAATGATAATATGTTTGCATACAACCCTATGAAACATAGGCATATGCCAGAGATACAAGAGAAACTAAAACTTATAGAAAATAAAGAGTTTAGAATAAACTTTGTACCACATCTTATACCAGTAACTCGAGGTATGCTTGTAAGCATATATACAACTTTAAATAGTAAAATCGATGTAAAAGCTGTTTTAGAAGAGTACTATAAAGATTGTGAATTTATAAGAGTTAAAGATAAACCTGTAGATATAAAATCAACAGCAGGAACTAACTTTTGTGATATTTTTGTAGAACAAAACGGTGATGCTATATTTATAAACAGCAGTATTGACAACCTTCTAAGAGGTGCATCATCGCAAGCAGCTGTAAATGCAAATCTTATGTGTGGATATGATGCAGGAGTTGGTATCTGTAAGATAGCTTATGTACCTTAATAGGTATAGAAACTAGTTTATCCCAACTTGCATATATCTTCTCATTTTTTTTATCTCTTTTAGGTCTAACTCTTTAGTTAAAACCTCTTTTGAGTCATCTCTATACTCATCTCCAAAAGGTGAGATGATACCACTACTTTTTGCCATATCATCATTTGCACTATCTGATGCTATTACGAAGCATTGGTTCATTACTGCTAAAGCACGGGTAAGAGTTTCGAAGTTTTGTTTCCGTAAACTTCCCCACATAGATGGTATGATAACTAAATCAGCACCTTGAATTTTTTTCCAAAGGTCAATAAATCTTAATTCAAAGCAGATTAAACAAGCAACTTTTAAATCGCCAACTTTAACAATCTTTATATCATCTTCATTTCCAGCTGTAAAATATACCCTCTCATCATTTAAAACAAAAAGTTTATTTTTTGATTGGGTATGTACTATTTTACCCTCGTGGAATATAAATAAAGTATTTAGATAGTTCTCACCATCTTTAGTTGTCATTGTTAAAGATATAGTTTTATCAATACTTACTCTTTCTAGTTCTATAAGAGCTTTATTTGTAATACTTACAGCATCTTCAAGTCTATCATAGGCATACCCATTTAAACAAAGTTCAGGTGCTACTATAAATGAGTTTGTTGGTTGTATATATATTAGTTCAATAAGCTTTGATAGGTTTGATTCAAAATCATCTGATGTTGTTAATTGTAGTGATATTAAATTCATCTATTATAATAAATCTTTATTTTTACTATTCATTTTAAATGCATTCATAGATCGTTTTTGCTGATCATCTTTCTCATTTATAAACTTATCAACTGTTGCTGTTGGATTTAGATATAAAATTGATTCATCAATAATAACTTGAAATATTGCAAACAAAGGTATAGTTACAACCGAACCAAAGTTTTCTGCTCCAAATCCTGCCTCAAAACTGATATGAGTTTGAGTTAGTTGAATTGATTGAAATGTAAAGTTCATAAGTGAAAACATTGTAAATTGTTGAAAAGAGTTAGCTATTGTTTCTGGAATCTGAGGTGAAAATTCACAAGCTTTTATGTTCGCAGTTATAGAAAATTCAGCATTGTTTTCAATTAAATATTCAAAAAGTTCAAATATCTGACCCTCTACCATATTTTTATAGTTGTTATCCTCTACTATATCAAGTACCATAATGTTTACCTTTTAATTTTATTATTTTTCTCACAATGACTCATTTCACTTTGTTCAATTTCATCAATATGCTACGCTAGCTCGCACTGCTTCACAGGTTAATCCTTGATTAACAACTGTTCATCCTAAATAACTAAATCAGTGACACTAGTCACTAATTTTTAACGCTATTTAGCTAGCTTCTAGTATATCTTTACCATTTTTAACAGTAATAGTTTTAGAGTCAATATCAACATCTAAAACATAATCATCAATATATGGTAACAAAAATATATTAGAATACCCTTTGTCTTGTAACTCTTTAGTTGTTTCTATTTGTAAATAATCACTTAAAGGCATTCTTTGAACATCATTTATAGTACCAAGTATTTCACTATCCTCTATAACTTTACACTCTATTATATCGAACCAAAAAAATTGTTTATTTTTAAGTTTACACATCTCTCTTGTATCTTCTTGTGAAACAAAAAGTTCTCTATTTGTTAGTTTCTTTGCATCTTCCACTGTATCAATACCAATAAATTTTACACTATTGTTTTTTGAGTTATAAGTTTCTATTGTTAGTTTTTGATTTTTATCAGTGTAGAAAGTTGAATTTTTTTTGAATTGTTCTGGAAAATCAGAATCAATATGAAGTTTTTGTTGACCTTGCAGACCAATAGCCTTGCCTAATTTGGCAACATAAATTTTATCCATAGTTTATCTCTCTCCCAATAATCTACTTCCCCTAAAAGAGTGAAACTATTCACTCTTTTTTAACGGGCTAGAATCTGGATCTTGTATGAAATACCATCTTTTGCTTTACAACCATTTAGAATAGTTTTAATAGCATTGATCATATTTCCATTTTTTCCAATAAGTTTCCCTATATCGCTTTCATTTACATTTACAACTATCTCAAAAAATGTTGGGTCAATCTCATTGATATGAACTTCAACATCTTCAGGATAGTTAACAATCATTTTAGCATAAGTAGAAACGAAATCAGTCATCATAATTACTATTTTTTAGCAGTTAACTTTGCTACTTTTTCGCTAGGTTGAGCACCAACGCTTAACCAGTAGTCAAGTCTCTCTTGATCAAATTTTAACTCTTTTGGGTTAGATACTGGGTTGTAATAACCAATTGATTCAATCCATCCTGAATCTCTTCTCTTTCTGCTATCTGTTACAACGATTCTGTAAAATGGTTTCTTGTTTCTTCCCATTCTTGTAAGTCTAATTACTGTCATGTTTATTCCTTTTTTATTTTGTTTTTCTGTTTAACTTTACTTGTTCCCAA
>JAYEOQ010000132.1:0-2797 GCA_034723215.1 Campylobacterota bacterium
AACAGCAAAAGGGTATGATGGGTGTCCGTTGGCATCTATAGATAAAGATGCTTATAAAAAACTTTTTAATCTACCTTCTAATTTAGAACCAATGCTAATAATCGCACTTGGTATAAAAGATGAAAAGATTACAGTTGTTGATGCTATAGATGATACTAACTACTATAGAGATGAAAATCAAAATCATTTTGTACCAAAAAGAAAACTAGAAGATGTACTATTAGATGAGTGTTAGTGTTCTAATAACTGGTTGTTCTACAGGTATTGGGGAACAAACTGCAATATATCTAAAAGAGAAAGGTTATGATGTTTTTGCAACTGCAAGAACTAAAAAAGATGTTCAAAGATTAGAAGATTTAGGTTTAAAATCTTACCTTTTAGATGTAACAAAAAAAGATACTATATCTAATAGCTTAGAAGAGATCTTAAAACAAACTAATGGAACACTAGATATTGTATTTAACAATGCTGGTTTTGGACAACCAGGAGCTGTAGAAGATATAACAACAAATGTTTTAAAAGAACAATTTGAAACAAATGTTTTTGGACTTCATGAGGTTACTATACAAGTTTTAGAGATTATGAAAAAGCAAGGGTATGGAAAAATAATCCAACATAGTTCAGTTTTAGGGCTTGTTTCCCTTAAACTTAGAGGAGCTTACAATGCAAGTAAATATGCGATAGAGGGGCTAACTGATACTTTAAGATTGGAGTTAAAAGATACAAATATTGATATAACGCTTTTAAATACTGGTCCTGTTTTAAGTAACTTTAGAGAAAATGCAAAGTTAAAAACAAAACAAAATATTGATATAGAAAACTCAAGATTTAAAGATAGTTATATAAAAAGTTTAAGTAGTTCTAAAAGTGATGTACCTTTTACACTTCCAGCACTTTGTGTAGCTAAAATAGTAGAAAAAATAATATTATCAAAAAAGGTCAAACCTAGGTATTATATTACAAAAGCTACTTATCTATTGGGATATTTAAAAAGGGTATTGTCAACTAGTATGTTAGATAAAATATTAAATAAGATTTAACACCTTATTTAATTTATAGTTTTAGAGTTTGCTTTTTGTTGTAGATAATCTGCAATTTGCATAAGACAAAAAGTGATTATAAAGATAAATAATCCAGGGAAAAAGCTAACCCACCAGGCTATCTCTATCACCTCTTTACCGCCAGAGAGTAAACTACCCCAGCTTATTTGTGGTGGATTTATACCAAGTCCTAAAAAACTAAGTCCAGATTCTGCAAGTATTGCACCACCTACTCCAAAAGTAAAAGAGATAAGAAAAATTGGAGCTAAAAGTGGTGCGAAATATTTTAAAATAATTTTTGTTTTACTTACATTTGCTAAATTTAATACTTTAATAAATGGTTTATTTGATATAGCAAAGCTTTCACTTCTTATCATCCTTGCCATACCCATCCATCCTGTTATAAACAATACAATAATCAAAATAGTAATAGAAGCCTCCATATAACTTACAAGTGCTAAAAGTAGGAAAAATGTTGGAAATGTTAAAAATAGATCAATAATAATAGTGATAGTTTTATCAGTTTTACCTTTAAAATAACCAGCACTAATACCAACAATAAGACCAATACAAGAAGCAATCATAGCACTTAAGAAGCCAATGATAATAGAAGTTTGACCACCATTTAATATTCTAGCAAATAGATCACGACCTAATCTATCTGTCCCCATTATATGTTCGATACTTGGAGGCAATAAAATAGCTTGAGGATTAAGAGTATATGGAGAAACTGTATATATAAAAGGGAGTAGAAACACCCCTAATATTATTAATGATAAACTCCAAAGTGAGACTTTAAACATTATAATATGTTAATGAACTCTTTCCAAATTTTTTAGTTTTAAATTTGGTAAATCTACCAATTGCTTCTGGTAACTCTAACCCTGTAACATGTTCAAATGTAATTAAAATAACTTTTTCATTTTTAATATCTTTTACAAGATTAAATGTTTTTTCATAAACATCTTCCATACCATCTCTAAAATCAAAAGGTGGATCTAAGTAGATAATAATATCATTACTATTAACACTTTTTTGATTTTTCAATTGCTCTAATAGATTTGGTAATTTTTCAAATGTATCACCATATAAAGTTGTACAACTAGCGGGGTCTAAACTATCACAATTTTTTTGTAATGTTCTATATGATTGCCTATTTATTTCACAAAAATAACTATGTTTTGCACCACGACTTAATGCTTCAAGCCCAATACCACCACTGCCGCCAAATCCTTCTATAAAAAGTGTATCTATTATATCAAATTGTAAAACATTGAAAAATGATTCTTTTAATATTGATTTTGAACTTCTTGTTACTTCTAATGATGGTAATTCTAATATCTTACCTTTATATTTTCCACCAATTATTTTTGTTACTACACTGCTTTTTCTCATATTTTCTCTCAATCTTTTTTAATATATTCTACAACTTTATTTTTACCACTATTTTTAGCTTCATATAAAGCTAAGTCAACATTTTTAACTATTGTATCCCTAGTGTCTTCCCCATTTCTAAATGTAGTTACACCAAGACTTATTGTAATTGTTTTAGGGACATTTTCAAAGCTACATTTTTCTACATTTGCTCTTAATGTTTCAGCTATTGTCATAGAGTTGGACAAAGTAGTCTCTGGTAATAAAATCATAAACTCTTCTCCACCCCATCTAGAAGCTATATCTGTTTTTCTTGTTGATTTTAATATAATATTAGAGATCTCTTTTAATACAATATCTCCCACATCATGACCATAAGTATC
>JAYEOQ010000133.1:0-13473 GCA_034723215.1 Campylobacterota bacterium
AATATATAAAAAGTTTACAAAAAATAAAAGTAGTTTAGATAAAGAGATAGATAATCTTGTAAAAAAGATTCAAAAAGAGGAAGCTAACTATAAAGAGATTGTAACTATTTTAGAAACTGCAAATAATAAACTTTTTTTAAATAAATTAAAGTTATCAAATGCAAATAAACAGTTAGTGACTTTAAAAAAAGAGGCTATAGAGTTACAAAAACAAAAAGAAAAAATAGAACAAGATGTTATAGATTATATAATTGAAAAATACTCTATGAGTATGGGGATAAAACAAGCAAATAAAGAGTCTTTGTCAAATATAATTGACAAAGAGGTATACACTTTGATTTTTCAAAACTCTAAAGAAGAGGTGTTTGATTTAAATATAAAATATTTAAAAGTTAATAAAGCAACAAGAAAAAATCAAGATAAAATGACAACAACAGATAAGTTTATAAATGATCAAAAAAATATAAAAAAACGATATATTAAAAAAGAGAAAGAGCAGTTAAAAGTACTTAAATCACTTAAAAGTAAACATAAACAATATCAAAATCATTTAAAAAAGATAATTAGCAAGCAAAATAAGATTACAGATCTAATTGGTAATCTAAATATATTAAAAAAGAAAGAGATATTAAAAGAGAAACAAAGGGTAAAAAGAGCCAAAGAGAAACTGAGAAAAAAAGAGTTAGCAAAAAAAAGAGCACTTGAAAAATTAAAAAAAATATCATCTAAAAAGGGTAAGGTAAGTAAAAAATCAAAAACAATTAAATATACAAAGAAAAAGGAACTTGATGATGATATAGATATAGAGGTTAGAAAAATTGGTTCATCTGCAAGAGGGATTAAAATATCTAAATATAATGGTAGGAAAACTATATCTCCATTAAAATCGTATACTGTTACAAAGAAGTTTGGTAAATATTATGATAAAGTATACAAAATGGAATTGTTTAATGAATCAATCTCTTTAAAAACAAAAAAGAAAAATGCTAAAGTATTTAGTGTATTTAAAGGTGAGATTGTATATGCAAAAAGTAATTCAGGGTTATTAGAAAATGTTGTAATTGTTAAGCATAAAGGTAGTTTACATACGATATATTCTCATTTAGATAAAATATCTCCAACTTTAAAAGTTGGAAAATGGATACCTAAAGGGTATGTTGTTGGTCGTGTTAATGATACACTACTATTTCAAGCAACAAAAAATAGTAAATATATAGACCCATCAAAGTTATTTAAATAAAAGGAAAGATATGAGAGCATTAGCACTATTTAGTGGAGGACTTGATTCTGTTTTAGCTATGAAAATGATTGTTGATCAAGGTATTGAGGTGATAGCTGTAAATATAAATATTGGTTTTGGTTCAACAAATGATAGAAGAGAACATATGGAAAGTATGTGTAAACAAATTGGTGTTAAATTAGAAGTTTTAGATTTAAGACAATTATATTTAGATGAAGTACTATTTGACCCAAAATATGGTTATGGTAAGAACTTTAACCCTTGTATAGATTGTCACGGTTTTATGTTTAGATATACTGGTAAATTACTTGAAAAATTTGATGCTAGCTTTATGATTAGTGGTGAAGTTTTAGGTCAAAGACCTATGTCTCAAAGAAAAGATGCCTTAGAAAATGTAAAAAAATTAAGTGAGCATGATGAACTAATTGTAAGACCTCTTAGTGCAAAACTTCTTCCACCATCAAAGCCAGAGTTAGAGGGTTGGATTGATAGAGAAAAGTTAATGGATATAAGTGGTAGAAATAGACAACCACAATTAGCATTAGCAAAAGAGATAGGGTTAGAAGATTTTGAATCACCTGGTGGTGGATGTTTACTAACTGAGATACAATTTAGCGCTAAGTTAAGAGATTTTGTTGAGAATGATAAGTTAGAGGTTAAGGATATTGATACTCTTAAAGCAGGGCGACATCTAAGACTTCCTGATGGTGCAAAACTTATTATCGGTAGAGATCAAGAAGATAATGAAAAGATTAAAAATACCTCTAGTGACAAGTACTATAAAGCAAGAATCCAAGATGCGAGTGGTCCTTTATGTTTATTTCAAAAAGATGCATCACAAGATGATATGCAAATAGCCACAAATTTAATTATCACTTATGGAAGAACAAAACCAGAGCAAACATATAAAGTAAAATTTGTAGATAGTACTGATATTACAAATGAGATTATATCTGAAGGTTCAAAACTAGAGTCAAAGCAAACAGCAGCACAATATTTCATTTAAATGATATAAATAAGATATTACTCTTTAATTTTAGAGAGTATATCTGTATCGTATCTTTTAAGAATTATTATTTAATAGCCATTTTTTTGCTCTATCTATATCTTCAAAAAACTTTACATCATAAGGTAAAAGCCAAGCTGATATTTTAGCTGAGTATTCTAACAGTCTGTTTTGACCAACTACAGCTAATTTATTAAACTCTTTTCCATGTTTTAATGAAAATTTTAAATCATCCCAAGCAGCTTGAATCTCCCATCCGTTAAAATTTTCAATATTTATAAGTAGGTCTATTTTAGGTTCTTTAATATGCTGAATTGCACTTTCAAACGATGGTATGAAAAACTCATAATCTTCATGAGTCAATTTCCCATCAACTTCAATATAACAATAAAACTCTTTTCCAGAGCCAATCATCTCAAATCTAATACTATTAGTTTTCATTTTGAATCCTTTTAGTCTGTATTGCTAACAATTATAGCATAAGTAGATAAATTATTATAATTCTTACTTATGATATGTATGGTAGAAATTTATTTTTAGGTAGTTTTAACAGTCTTGTGTCTTTGCTATTTATGATGTGGTGATCCTAAAATGAAACATTAATAAGCCACTTTGGGTAGGGGATTTCATCAATTTTTAATAAAATTCTATTAAAATCGGCATAGAGTTTTTTAAAAATCGAAAAAAAAGAAAATCGGGAGTTCTGAAAGTTGTTTTTAGAGGTTCCCTATACTAAGTACCACCTACTATTCATAAACTATACAGTTTTTGTATTCATGGTGCAACCTTTTTATTGTAAAATATATAAAATCATCATAAAGGGATAAACATGATTCATATAGATATAGAAAAACTATCAAATCACAAAATCGCAATCTTTGGTGCAACAGGGTATATAGGTATGATTTTAGCAGAAAAACTAGCAAATACTTCTGTGGATGCTAAACTTTTTGTACGAAATAAAAGAAGAGTTAAATATTTAATTAAAAAATGTAAAAATTTAACAGTAAGTGATGTGGAACTTACTACTAATAATATCCAAAAGTTATCCCAAGAGTTAGAAGGATACGATACAGTTATTTATCTTATACATTCTATGACAAAGGAACAAACAGGATCCTTCGCGATGCAAGATGATTTACTTGCTTCAATTGTGGGAAAATCATCAAAAAATGCTTCTGTTAAGAATATAGTTTATCTTAGTGGTTTAGGTGTACCTAAAAAGGGTCAAAAATTGTCAACTCATTTAGCAAGTAGGCAACATACAGCAGTTGAATTAGCTAAATCAGGTGTATCTGTAACTGAACTTAGAGCAGGGGTAATTATAGGAGATGGTAGTGCAAGTTTTGAAATTATTAGAGACCTTGGAACAAAAATGCCTATATTTCCAAAACTTTCAATTGAAACAGGATTGTGTCAACCAATCGATGTTGATGCCGTGGTAAGTTATGTATTTCAGGCAATTCATAATGAAAAATTTCATGGAAACACTTTGGAGCTTGGATGTGACGAAATATACAAATATTCTGAAATGGTTAAAATATTTTCCAAAGAGATAAAACATCGTAGTATGCCATATTTTCCATTGTTATTTATAGAAAAATTTATTACAAAAGGACTTATAAGCTGGGTTATTTCAAGGGCAACATCACTTCCTATTCAACTTATAAAACCACTTATTGGAGGTATTGATTCTTACGCAATTATAGGGGAACATCCAGTTTCTAAATATGACTCAAACTGTTCAGTAAAGCCTCTGTCTTATCTAGAAGCTATAAAGATAGCAACAGATAGAGAAAATAAAGGGGAAACTATATCATTATGGGGACTTCCAATTGAAGATCAAGTATATGGTAAAAAAGAATCTGGTCATTTTACATTTAAATATAATGCAACTGAGATAAATGGAATGCTTTATGAAGAGAGAAGTATAAAACTAAAAGATGAAGAGATTGAGCCTATTTTTAATGAGATTAAATGTATTGGTGGAAAAAATGGATATTGGTCACCTCATTTTCTATGGCAAATTCGAGGATGGATAGATTCATTACTTGGTGGACCAGGATTAAGTGGTAGAATTAGAAATTATTCAGAAATTCGTGAAGGTGAAAGGATGGATTTCTGGACAATATCAAGATATATTAATCGAAATAATTTGAAAAAACTAAGACTAAAAGCTAGAATGGTTACACCCGGTAATTCTTGGTTAGAATTTACAATTACAAAACGAGATGATGGTAACTATTTAATTCTGAGAGCTTATTTTGAGCCGTCAGGTATGTGGGGATATGCTTATTGGTATTCACTTTACTTTGTCCATAAATATATGTTTACAAAGATGATAAATACTATTTATTTAAAGGCACTTAATAAAAAGTCATAGAGGCTGTAGTGAAATTTATCCACAATTTAGTACATTTTTCAAGGAAGTTTCAAGAAAAATGGTGGCATAATTTTAGCTGGTTTTGTTGCACTTTAAGTGTGAATTGGCGAAAGGTGTCACCCATCTAAATATTAAGTGGTAATAGTGTTTTTATAATTGCTTATAAAGTTGATAGTTAAGGTATTTATATAGTGGCGACCCCAATAGGATTTGAACCTATGTTTCTTGGAGGAAATCCGAGAGTCCTTGGCCACTAGACGACGGGGTCATTTTAGAGTTGAAATTATAGTATAAGCAGTATTTATAACTGCTTAACTATTTATAGTATCTTTTATGTTTTTTGAAATTTGTGTAATTCTATCTATTTTTTCTTTATGACTTAGCGTATCATCTATAAGGTGTTTTACGAATGCACTTCCTACAATTACACCGTCTACCCCTTTTACTTTCTCTTTTGCTGTTTTTTCATCAACTCCAAACCCGATATAAAGCGGTGTCTGTGTACTGCTTCTTACATTTTCGATAACTTGTGATAGATCCTCTTTAGCACCGCTTCCTGTGATACCGGCATAAGCTACCATGTAGATAAACTTACTGCTGTTTGAAGTTATAGTTTTAATTCTGTCTAAACTATCTGTAGGTGCTACAAAGTCTATCAATGATTGGTTATATTTAGAAAAAATCTCTTTATAGTTTCTAGCTTCCTCATAAGGCAAGTCGGGGATAATAGAACCACTTACTCCAAACTCTTTCCCCTTTGTCAAAAACTCCTCCATACCATAGTGGAAAAATGGATTCATATATCCCATCCATAATGTATCCATATGTGGAGCTATTTTACTTGTAACATCAAATAGGTCAGTTAATTTAAAACCATTTTGTAAAGCTAATAAACTAGCCTTTTCTATAACTGGTCCATCTGCAACAGGATCAGAAAATGGAATTCCAAGTTCAAGTGTATCTACACCTGCTTCTTGCATACTAAGTGCTAAATCAACTGTGAAGTTATTGCTAGGTAGCGTTGATGTTATAAATCCAACTAATTTCTTCAAATGTTTATCCTAATATTTTTTTGGGTATAATCTTACCATAATATTCTAAAGGGTTCGATTATGAAACAAACAGTTACATCTATACAAAAAGCAAAAGGTGTAAAAAAGCTGGCTATGATTACAGCTTATGATGCGTTATTTGCTAAGCTTTTTGATGGTGAAGTTGATTTTATTTTAGTTGGTGATAGTTTAAATATGAGTTTTGCAGGAAATACAGATACTCTGAGCATCGGGATAGATGAGATGATCTATCATACAAATGCTGTGTGTAATGGAGCGAAAAATACATTTGTTATATGTGATATGCCGTTTGGTACTTATGTTGATAAAAAAATAGCTTTTAAAAATGCTAGAAAAGTTTACAGAAAAACTAATGCTGATGCAGTTAAAATAGAGGGTGGAAAAAGTAAAGCGAAGATTATAAAACATCTAACTAAAAACTCTATTGCAGTAGTAGGTCATATTGGTCTTATGCCTCAAAATGTAAAAGCTGAGGGTGGATATAAGATAAAAGGTAAAGATGAACATAATATTCAAAGTTTAGTAAATGATGCACTAGCAGTAGAAAAAGCGGGTGCCTTTTTACTTGTAGTTGAGGGTGTAAAAAGTGAAGCAGCAAAGGCTATTACTGATGCTGTATCTATACCTGTTATTGGGATTGGTGCTGGAATTGATACTGACGGTCAAGTGCTTGTGTGGTCTGATATGTTTGGATTTTTTGAAGAGTTTAAACCTAAATTTGTAAGAGAATATTTAGATGGTGCAAGTTTGATTAAAAACGGTGTTAAAAAATATGTAAAAGATGTTGAATCTAAAAAGTTTCCATCAGATAGTGAGATATATTAAAATTTAGATTAATTATAAATAAAATTTTATATATAAGTAGATATAATAATCTCTATTTATTATATATAACAACTCTGGGAGAGAAGATGGAAACGAAAAAAAGTATTTTTACAACAATTAGTGTGATTATGGTGGTGATGTTTTTAGCTATGATTATAAATATAACATTGAACCTAAGAGATTTTGGACTTGACAGTGCCAAAACAAAAGCACATCTTGTTGCACAGAGTGTTAGAAACGGTCTTACTGCACATATGGTAAACGGTATGATGGAAAATAGAGATTTTTATATAAAACAAACTAAAGGTCTTGAAAACATTGATGACCTGTGGATTATTAGGTCAGCAACAGTTGAAAAACAATATGGTGCCGGTACAGAGATCGCAAAAGATAATATTGATAAAGATGTATTAAAAAAAGGTGAATCTATAGAGCTTATAGATGAACAGTTTTTAGGACATAGTACATATAGGATCACTATACCGTATAAAGCAGAGATAACAAAAGATATAAACTGTTTATCGTGTCATGAAGCAAAAGTGGGTGATACTCTTGGTGTAATATCTATGGTTATGACTATGGATGATTTAAAACTTACAAGTACAAAGATTATTATGAATACTTCTGTTATATCATTATTGTTAATTTTAATAATATTATGGTTTGTTAGATATTTAATAGTTCCATATCTTTCTATTTTTGAATCAATTAAAGATCTAATGAAAAAAGCTAATGATGGTGACTACTCTGGTAGAATTGAGGGTATTAACAGTGGTGAGGGAAAAAATGTTGCACACTGGATAAATGAGCTTATGAGTAAACTTCAAGGTAGTTTAAACTCTATGGAAGAGAAAATTGATATATTCTTAACTGCTCATAAATCTGAAGAGATTATTGATCCTATTATTGATGTTGAAAATACGGTAACAAGACTTGCTGATATTTATAAGTTTAGAAAAACTATAGAGCATGATGAGAACATAGAAGATGTATATAAAAGATTTGCTATTATTTTAGAAGATAAGTTTCATATTAAAAATTTTAATTTTATAGAGGCAGATACAACAAATAAAGTTACACAGATAGTTTATGTACATAAGGAGCTATTATGTGATCCAATAACTAGCGGATGTAGAGCAGATAGAACAAATACTATAGTTGATTCTTGCCAGTTTAAAACTGTTTGTGATAAGTTTAACTCAGATAAATTTTATCTGTGTGTTCCATACTCTATATCTAATGATCTTGACTTTATAGTAACATATATTTTCGATACAGAAGAGGAACACGATAGAATAAGAGATCTTATGCCGTTTATACAAGATTATGTAGATACTGCAAAACCTGAAATAGTTAGTAAAAAACTTATGCAGGTACTTGAGAGAAATGCACAAACTGATCCATTAACACAGCTTTATAATAGAAAATATTTAGAAAACTATATAGAGGGTACACTGTATAACGGTGTATTAAAAGGTGTACCGTGCGGTCTTATGATGGTTGATATAGATTTCTTTAAGCTTATTAATGATAATTATGGTCATGATATAGGTGATATTGCTATTAAAACTATCGCAAATACTTTAATAGATGTTGTTAGCAGCAACGATGTTGTTATCAGATTTGGAGGGGAAGAGTTTATTGTAGTTCTTGCAGATGCTACAGAGGATAAACTAATAGAGGTTGCAGAAAATATAAGAATTGCATTTTCTCAACAAAAGATACAAGCAGGTGCAGAAACATTTAGTAAAACTGTTAGTATTGGTGTATCTCTTTTCCCTAATAAAGATCAATCATTTTGGAAATATGTAAAACAAAGTGATATAGCTCTATATGAAGCAAAACAAACAGGTAGAAACAAAGTTATAAGATATACTGATAGTATGGAATAAAATTGCAAATTGCAATTTTATTTATCATATCTTTCATATTATGTTATAGTTAAATAAAAAAGAGATGATTTAATGGAAAGATTAGTTGAACTTGAAACGATTTCATTTGAAGATGAAGTTAATGAAACTTCGCTTCGACCCTCTATATGGGATGAATATATAGGGCAGGAAAAAATAAAAAAAAATTTACAAGTGTTTATAAAAGCTTGTAAAAAAAGGGAAGAGGTATTGGATCATATCCTCCTTTTTGGACCTCCCGGGCTTGGTAAAACAACTCTAAGCCATATAATTGCAAATCAAATGGAAACAAGTATAAAAGTTACAGCAGCACCAACTATAGAAAAAGGTGGAGATTTAGCTGCAATACTTACAAATCTTGAAGAGGGTGATATACTTTTTATAGATGAGATACATAGGCTAACACCTGCAATTGAGGAGATACTGTATCCTGCTATGGAGGATTTTAGACTTGATATAATAATAGGATCAGGTCCTGCTGCTCAAACTGTACAAATTGATCTCCCTAAATTTACTTTAATAGGTGCAACTACAAGAGCCGGTATGATTAGTAATCCTTTAAGAGACAGATTTGGTATGCATTTTAGATTAAATTTTTATAATGATAAAGAGCTGTCTAAGATAATTGATTTAGCTTCGGTCAAATTAGATAAACCAAGTGAAGATAAAGCAAGTTTTGAAATAGCAAGAAGAAGCAGGGGAACCCCAAGAGTTGCACTTAGACTTCTTAAGCGGGTTAGAGATTTTGCAGAGGTAGAAGATGAAAGCACTATATTACTTAATAGATGTAAATATGCATTAGATGAACTTGGGATAAATGACAAGGGCTTTGATGAAATGGACTTAAGACTGCTTGAGTTATTACTTTCAAATAAGGGAAAACCTATGGGATTAGGTACATTAGCAGCAGCATTAAGTGAAGATGAGGGGACAATAGAGGAAGCTATTGAGCCGTATCTATTGGCAAACGGATATATACAAAGAACAGCAAGAGGTAGAGTAGCAACAGTTAAAAGTTATGAACTTTTTAGATTGACACCGCCCTCTTCAAGTGAGATAATTTCATTATTTGAAGATGTAATATGAAATTAGATATAAAAGAGTTAAAAACTATTACACTCCTTTATGTAGAGGATGATAAACTTATACGAGAACAACTTCTTATCCTTTTAGAGAAGATGTTTAAAAAAGTTTATATAGGTGTTGATGGAAAAGATGGATTATCTATGTTTAAAAAAAAACAAAATCTTATTGATATTGTAGTTACAGATATAAATATGCCAGAGATGAATGGACTTGATATGATATACGAAATCAATAAATTATCATCATCTTTAATACCTACTGTAGTTACAACTGCACATACAGATTCTAAATATCTACTTAACGCAATTGATAATCAAGTAGATAAATATATAAAGAAACCTATTCAGGTAAAAGAGTTATTGTTAAATATTGTTAATTTAGTTTTAAAATATAGAAAATCAAATAAACTTGAATCTTTAGCTAAAGGTTTAGTTAATAAAAGTAACCATGATGATAAAAAGAATAAAGAGTTGGGTCATCTATTGGATATTAAAAATAAAGAAGATGAATATAATAGAATAATTATTGATAATTTTGTTTCTACATTTCAAACAGATAAAAATGGAATTATAATAAAAGTATCAAAAAAGTTTTGTACTGTTTTTGATTATTTAGAAAATGAAGTTTTAGGAAAAAGTATTGAAATTCTTAAATGTCAATCTTGTAATCAAGAGAGTTTTCAAAAACTAATGCTAAAAGCAATCCATCTAAAAGAGACTATTAACTCTATTCAAACATTGCAATCTAGTGATGGAAAATCATTTGATTGTAATATAGATTTGACACCAATTTATGGTGATGATTTATTAATAAGTGGGTACACATTTTATATAGATTTTATTTTATAAAATTATAACTAGATAGTAGATATAATCGCATATTAATTTAAGGATATTTATGATTTATGCTATAGTACATATTACACACCTATTTTCTGTCTTTATTTATGGTGGCTTCTTAATAACTGATAATCTTTTTTTATCAAGAATGAAAAATGATCTAAGTAGTGAAGAGCATACTAAAGTACGAGAGTATTTTATGAAATATGTAAGATTGGTTGTCCCTAAGGCATTGATAGTTGCTGTTTTAACTGGCGGATACTTATTTTATATCAATTTTGGTGTTATATCAGAAGATGGATGGTCAAACTTTCAAATTGTACTTGGTATAAAAGCATTTTTAGGTGGTTGGTTAGGATTCAGAGGGGTGTTGCAAGTATTTTTTGGGATACAACCATTGGTTTTTACAAGTCATATTTTCCCATTTGCATTAGTTGTAATTATAATCTTTTTATCTCAATTTATGTTTGTAGTTTGATATTAGGATAAATTATTATGAATATTGGGACAGCTTCACTTTTAAATCTTTTAACTGTTTCAAATAGTAAAATTGATAATACAACAAAAGCTACTATTGAAAATCTTAGTGTTAATGGTAAAGTTGATATATCATCTTTAGCAAAAGAGAAAAGTGTTCAAACACTTTTAAGTGGACTTTTTAAAGATATAATAGCTAAAACAAAAAATAATAGTAGTGTTAATGACCTTTTAAAAAACAGTAAACACTCATTTGATTTTAAAAGTTTGTCAAACGAAGTTAAAAATATATCAAAACTAATAGAACAAAATCCAAAACTAGAAAAACAATCATCAGTATTAAAAGAGTTTTTAGTAAATATAAAAAATTTAGATGAAAATGTATTAAAATCAAATATAAAAAATAGTGGTGTTTTTTTGGAATCTAAACTTTTAAAATCAGATACACCACTTTCTCAAACTATTAAAACAGTTATTGCAAAGCTTGATGAAAATATAGAACAGCTAACTAAAAATATAACTAAATCAACTACTCAACCATTAGCCCAAAATAAAACTCAAAACACCCCTTTAATAAAACAAGAGTTATTAAATAATATAAAATCAATTCTGTTGGAACTACAAGGGAAAAATATATCAGCTGATATAAAAGCAAATATACAAAATATTACAAATCAGATTAAAACTATAGAGACAAATTCATATAAAACAGATGTTCCAACTTTAAAAGAGTTAAATACAAATATAAAAAGTTTAGATCTAAATATATCAAAAGAGAATATTCTAGATAGTGGTTCTTCAATTAAAAAGAATATAAAGCTAATAATGTCAACTATTCAAAACCAATTAGATTCTAATGTAGCTTCCCAAAAAGCATCTAAAAACACTATGTTAAATAGTGTTAAAAATGCAATTGTATTGATACAAGATAAAGTAGATAATATAAAAGTAAATATCCCAGAATCTTTAAAAAGTGAAATAAAAGCAGACATAGGAAAAGTATTTGAACAGATTAAAACTATCCCTGTTGAACAAACTACACAAAAAACTATCCCAGTACTAAAAGAGCTACAAAATAGTATTAAAAATATTGAATTTAAACTCTCAAAGATAGATACAAGTATGGGAAATAATATATTATCTAGCAATAGTATATTAAATAGTAAATCAATTGTTACAAATGATCTAAAAGCAGTGATTTTACAAGTTCAAGAGCGTATACAAACTGATACTAGTGAAATATCTAAAGAGGTTAAATTACAAATTGATAAGATACAAACACAAATAGAGTTTTATCAACTTTTATCTTATACTTCAACCTCAAATCATACTTTTTTACCATTTTCTTGGGATGACTTAGAGGATGCAGATATAAAGTTTGATACAAAAGATGATGATAGTTTTAGTTGTCAAATAAATCTATCTCTTAAAGAGATGGGGGAGCTAAAAGTATTGTTACAACTTGATGATAAAAAAAATTTAAATATTAATGTAGGTGTAGAATCATCAAATTTTAAACAAACAATACAACAAAACTTACAAAAATTAAGAGTAGGGATTACTAGTGTAGGATTGATGGTCCAAAGTTTAAATGTATTTGATATACAAGATAAAAACAGAAAAACTTATGAACAAAAAGCGTATGGTAGTGATACACTTAATTTTGGTTTGGATATAAAGGCTTAATTTAAAATGGAAAATAATTTTATTAAAAAAGCTGCATCTCTAAAATATGATGATTCAAAAGATGGAGCGCCTAGTGTTACATCTTATGGTACAAAGCAAACTGCAAATAATATTATTAAAATAGCCCAAGAAAATGATATTCCAATAAAAAAAGATGAAGATTTGGTAAATATGTTAAGTGAGATTGAACTAAATCAAGAGATACCTATAGAGCTGTATAAAGCAGTTGCAGAGGTATTTAGTTTTGTATATGAGATGGCAAATGAAGAAAAAGATAAACAATAATTTAATACTGTATTTTAACAATATATATCCATATAAAAGTAAAATAATAACTAAAAAGAAAAACATAGTAACAGTTGGTATAGGTGGAAATATAGGTGATGTATCAAAAAGGTTTAAATTGCTTTTTAATATGTTTAAAAGTGATAGTAGGTTTACTATAGTTGAAACATCACCACTACTTATAAATCCACCATTTGGATATATAGAGCAAGATGATTTTTTAAATGGTATTATTGTTCTTAAAACCAACCTATCCCCTATGGAATCATTAAGAGCTTTCCAAAGATATGAAAATAGATTAGGTAGAAAAAGAAGTTTCCAAGATGCACCAAGAACTTTAGATATAGATATAATATTTTTTAATAATCTTAAAATGAATAGTAAAAAACTAACACTACCACATCATGGTTATAAGAGTAGAGATAGTGTTTTAATTCCGTTAAAATATATCAACAAAAGTTAGTTTTATATCAAAATATGATAAAATAAATAAGAATCATATTAAGAGGATCGTTCTAAAATGTCAGACAATACAGCTATAGATAAAAACACTCAAGAGTTAAAAGAGATTATAAATAACTCTTGGAATGGTATAGGTATCATAGACCAAACTAGTAGATTCATATATGTAAACAATGCTTTTACACCAATCTTAGGTTTTAA
>JAYEOQ010000134.1:0-2765 GCA_034723215.1 Campylobacterota bacterium
TTTACTTAATTTCATCTAAATTAATGTAATTTTTTTGTAATTTTTTCTAATTTTTTATTTTAAGTTATCTGTTGTATAATCATAAAAAATCATTAATAGATAGACACGAGGAGATAAAATGGCAAAATCAAAAGAGCACAGTTTTGATATATCAGCAAAACTAGATATGCAAGAGATGAAAAATGCAATTGTTCAAGCTCAAAAAGAGGTTGATAATAGATACGATTTCAAAGGTATGGAAAAAGAGATTGATTTAAATATGGGGGCAAAAGTTTTAACACTATTAACAAGTAGTGATAATAAAATAGATGCTATGAAAGATATACTTATCTCTAAGATGAACAAAAGAGGTGTATCTATAAACTCACTTGAAGAGTTAAAAAGTGAAGATGCAAGTGGAAACAATAGAAAATTTTCTTATAAAATTGTTGATACTATTGAGGGTGATGAAGCTAAGATTATCCAAAAAGAGATTAAAGGTTTAAAGTTAAAAGTAACAGCCGTAAACCAAGGTGAAGAGATAAGAGTAAGCGGAAAAAACCTTGATGATCTGCAAAAAGTTATGAAACACCTTAAAACTTTAGAATTAAAAGCACCACTTGTATTTGATAACTTTAGATAGATGTCAATACTAAGTATAAAAGATTTGTCATTTGGATATGAAAAAGATTTAGTTTTAGAAAATGTAAATTTAGATGTCCAAGAGAAAGATTTTCTTGCAATCATTGGTCCAAATGGTGGTGGAAAGTCGACTTTATTGAAACTTATTTTAGGTGTAAATAAAGCAAAAAATGGAGAGATAAAGATATATGATGAGCTTGTATCTTCTACTATCACATCATTTGGTTATGTTCCCCAAAATACAAATATAAATACAAACTTTCCTATTAAAGTTATTGAAGTAGTTTTAATGGGTCATATACAAAAAAAGAAACCACTTTTTGGGTATGGAAAAAATGAGATAGCTTGTGCTATGGGCTCTTTAGCAAAAGTAGGGATGCAAGAGTATGCAAATAGTAAAATAGGTTCACTATCAGGTGGTCAAAGACAAAGAGTTATGATAGCTCGTGCTTTATGCTCAGATACAAAAGTTTTAATCTTAGATGAACCAACTTCAAGTATAGATGTAGAGGGTCAAAAACAAATTTTTGACCTACTGAAAATCTTAAATAAAAGCATAACAATTATAGTAGTTAGTCACGATATATCTGTGATACTAAACTATGCTACAAAAGTAGCACATGTAAACAAAACTTTAACATACCATGATATAAATAATACAACCAAATTCAATCTAAATGATGAGCATTTTTGTGAAGTTGAACTTTTACAAATGTTAAATAATAAAACTGAAAAAAAGAGTTGTAAATGTTAGATATACTAAACTATGAGTTTATACAAAATGCAATAATAGCAGGTGTTTTAGTAAGTTTTGCTAGTGGAATTATTGGTTCTTTAATAGTTGTAAATCGTATGGTATTTTTAGCAGGTGGAATTGCTCATACCTCTTATGGTGGGATAGGTATGGCTGTTTATTTTGGATTTCCAATATTTTTGGGAGCATCACTATTTTCTGTTGCTGCTGCACTTTTGATGGCATATATCACTTTAAATCAAAGAGAGAGGATAGATACTTTTATTGGTCTTATTTGGGCTGTTGGGATGGCAATAGGTATTATACTTATAGATTTAACACCTGGATACAATGTTGATTTGATGAGTTATCTATTTGGCTCCATACTTGCAGTTAGTAGTGAAGATCTGTATTTTATGGGTTGTTTACTTGGACTTATAGTGTTTGTGATAACTTTTTGGTATAGGGAGATATTAGCTGTATCATATGATAGTGAATATGCTAGTTTACGAGGTATAAATGTAAAACTATTTTATACTATTATTTTAGTTTTATCTGCTTTAACTGTTGTTATATCTATAAAAGTTGTTGGTCTTATTTTAGTAATTGCACTACTTACAATACCTATTTATATTGCTGAAAAATTATCAGGATCATTAGCTTCTATGATGTTTATATCTGGTGTTTTATCATCTATATTTACTTTAGCTGGGCTTTATTTATCTTATAGTTATGATTTAACTTCTGGGGCTAGTATTATTATGGTAAGTGCTATTTCATTAGGATTGTTTTTACTTGTAAATAAACTATTTATTAAGGGTAGATTAAATTAATATGAAACTATACATAGATGGGGATGCATTTCCAAATGTTTTAAAACCAATTATCACAAGAGCAATTGAAAAAAAACAAATAGAAACTTATGTAATTTCAAATAAAAAGATAACTATCGGAAATTCAAACTATATAAAGTATATAATAGTTGAAGCAGGTGCCGATGAAGCTGATAATGAAATAGTAGAGATGATGAGTGAGTCTGATTTAGTTATAACAGCGGATATTCCACTAGCAGATAGGGTGATTACAAAAAAAGGTCACGCAATAGACCATCGAGGTGAACTTTATACAACTGAAAATATAAAACACTATCTTGCTATGAGAGATTTAATGCAAAGTATTAGAGATAGTGGAGAAACTACAAAAGGACCAGCACCCTTTGGGCAAAAAGATGCTCAAAATTTTGCAAATCAATTTAATAAATTTTTACAAAGTATAAAGTAACAAATCGTTATTGCTACATACACAATCTCTACTCCCCATATTTAATAGTTTGTTATATTTATAAAAACCAGACATAAAGATGTCATCTTAATAGATTATACTTCTACTATAAAATTAATAGGAGTTTTAA
>JAYEOQ010000135.1:0-40809 GCA_034723215.1 Campylobacterota bacterium
TGAGCACGCATTAGTATATGCATACAGAGATAGAAGACAAAAGAAAAGAGATTTCAGAAAGTTATGGATTGTTAGAATCAATGCAGCTTGTAGATTAAATGATATTAGTTATTCAAGATTTATGAACGGTCTTAAATTAGCTGGTATTACACTAGATAGAAAAATTTTAGCTGATATGGCTATGAATGATTACGCATCATTTCAAGTAGTTGTTGCAAGTGCAAAAGCTGCAATCGCTGCTAAATAATTTAACTTTTATTTAGTTAAATAAAAAGGGGATAGATTAATTTCTATCCCTTTTTTAATAAACTTTATATAATATCCATTTATTAATATTAGTTTAAATGTATAAGTGATATAATTCACTTATACAAAAAATTAAGAGGTTAGTATAATGAAAAAAATAGAATCAGATTTTAGTAGTAGTTCTTTAAATACTTTAATAATACAAAAACAATCTCAAAATAACCATACAAATAGTAGTACTTTTAGTTCATTACTAAAAGAGGGTGAAAACAGATCAGATACAGAAGTTATATCAACAAATTTAAATAACAAACAAATGGAGTTACAAAACAGAGCATATCTAAATAGATTAGTTTTAGGGTTTGTTGCATAGTTTATAACAAATTATTGGGGTATGACTATAGTTTAATTATTGTTGATGAAAGGTAGATAAAACTAGAATAGGTTTACCTATTCTAGTAAAAGATTATTTCTTTTTATTTTTTTTCTTAGCTGCTTTTTTCTTTGAAGATTTTTTTGCTGCTTTTTTCTTTGCTACTTTTTTAGCTTTTTTCTTTTTTTCAGCTTTCTTTTTTGCCTTTTTCTTTTCGGCTTTTTTTGCTGCTACTTTTTTAGCTAATTTCTTAGCTTCTTTTTTCTTTAATTCTTTTGCCATTTTAGGACTCCTATTTTATAGTTTTTAGTAATTATTACTATCTATTAGTAATAAATTATAGGTATTGTATAGTTTTTATTGATTAATGTCAAGTAAAATAAGAAAAATCTGATATAATACGATTAAATATTAAAATAAAGAGAATTTATGACATTTATAGAATTTAAAAAGCAATTATTGGATGCGGATATATCATTACCAAAATTTAGTAAACTTATAAAAGTAAGTGAAAAAAATATACAAGCTTACAAGAAAAAAGGTGAAGTACCAAATACAATAGCTGTAATTGTTTCTTGTTTTGCAAATATGAAATCTATGGGTATTGATTACCATAGTATTGTAGATGAGTTAGCACTTAAAGCCAAAACTAAAAAAGGTGCTGGTTTTAAGAAAAAAGTTAAAACACCATCAAAAGAGGTAGAGAAAGAAACTAACTAAAATAAGAGTTGATGAACTATTATCTATTTTTAGTTAGTAGTATATTTTGTGCCGCTTTTATAAGTGGATATGTTGTAGGGGCTGGAGTTAAAACAGGTTGTGTTGCAACTTGTAGTGATACTAAATGATGAGCGGTAAGCTTAGCTTCAATTGTAAGACCTATAATATTTATTATCTCACCTGCTTCTTTGTCCCCAACAACTTGACCGCCAATAATTTGACCACTACTTCTTAATGCAATTAGTTTAAGAGATTGTTTACTTGCATCTGGTATAGTCCCTGGATGTCTGTTCATTGATTCAAATGAACCTACAACATAATCAATATTCTCTTTTTCTGCTTGTGATTGCGTTACCCCTGCACTTGCAAATACACGATCACCAATCATTGTAGAAAAAATAGCTATTGTTCCACTAAAACCTTTTAGGTATTTGATACCATAAAGTGAATTTGCAGCTACTCTAGCTTCTGCTGCTGAAGTTGATGCTAACATAACCTTTGATGGGTTTCTAGTGATACTATCTCTTCTACCACTACAATCTCCAATAGCAAATACATCTTTTTGTGTTGTTTTCATATATTCATCAACCCAAATACCACCGTACTTTGTATCGCTTAGCCCTGATTCTTCTGCTAAAATAGTATTTGGTTTATATCCTGTACATAAAATAACAGCATCACCTTTTATAACTGTACCATCACACAACTCTATTGCTGTTGCTTTGTTGTTTTCTTCAATAACATTTGATGCATGTTGACCTAGTGCTAAATTTATCCCTAAATCTTTCATAATATCTTCTGCTTTTGTAGCTAAATCTTCATCAAAGGAGTTAGTTAAAATATTATGACCACCACCTACAATAGTTACCTCTTTACCAACACTTCTAAGCTCATCAGCCATCTCAACACCAATAAATCCAGTACCAATAATAATAATATGCTTTTTATCTTCAATATAGTTTTTTATTCTATCTATATCCTCTTTATATTTGCTAATTGTAAATATATTTTCATAAGATAAAGTATGTTCAAAATTTTTATGAACAAAAGGGACAGAACCTGTAGCAAATACAAGTTTGTCATAAACAATGGTATTATCATTTGAGTATATAGTTTTAGAAGAAAAATCAACTCTATTAACTGTATCAACTAAAATATTGATTTTTTCGGCAACTGCACCACCACATACCATAGCATTTTTATCACTATCTCCAAGTGTTTTACCAAATATATAAGGTATACCACAAGGTACTTGACCAACTTTCTCTTTTTTAATCACCGTAATTTTTTTATCAGGATAATTTTCAAGTGCTGTAGTTGCAAGAACCATAGCTGCCGGTCCACCACCTATTACTAATATATCAGTAGTTTGATTGTTCATCTCTAGTCCTTTTGTGAAGATGATTTTTTATTTTGTTGATGAAATTGAAAGTTAAATTTTACCTCAATTTTATCTTTAACTTTTGCAAACTCTATTGGGTATGTTATATTTAAAGGTATAGCTTTTTTATTTAATACAGATACAAAATCAAAAAACTCTTTAGGTTTATTTATCATAGAGGTTACACTATAGTTATATGTCAAAAACTTCTCTTGAACTTTTGAGATATATTTTATATCTGAGTTTTCTATTGTGATAGATTTTAAAAAAGTTGTAAACTCTTGTATTTTCATAAAGTTATGAGCTTGGTATTTTAATAGAGTTATGGCGCTATTTTTTTCATCCTTTATTTTATAACCACTATTCGCAATTATTGTACTAACTAACGCTTTATTTTTATGTTGTAAAATGATTTTTGAATCATCATATATTTTTGATAGTTTTTCTATCATATCTTTTGAAGCACTAGAGTCAATTGTAAAGTTTGATACAATAGTTGAACTATCTTTTTTTAATTCCAACTCTAATAAAACTGCATCATAAGGTATTAAATCAAAGAACATCATAGTTTGCTCTACAATCTTTGTATTTAAAAGGTTGTGGTTTGGTAGTTTTATCACCTCTTTTTCAACTATTTTTTTCACAGGTTCTTTTACCTGTTTTACCACTTTAATAGGAGTTTTTACCTCTTTTGATTCACTCTTGCTATTAGAAGATATTTTATAAAATAAAATTGTACCAATTGTAAGGATACTTATAATTATTAGAGTAAACCATAGTGTTGATGAACTTGTACTTCTTTTATCTCTTGCTTTAGTAAAACTATAGTTTGAAACAGTTGGTTTTTGTATCAACTTATCAAAATTAGTATCAATAGATATAGGTAAATAATCAACCTCAATCATAGCTGTATCATATAGCATCTCAAGTTGTTCATCTGTTAATTGTTTAACAGTATAAAAAATATAGATTTTTTCTAAAAATGAAATATCCTCATTCTCTTCATAATATTTTTGGATAATATCACTTATTCTCTCTTGAACTTCTAAAAAATATATCTCTTCATATAATTTTTGTCCAACTATATCATCTGTATAAAAGTTAGAATTTTTAATATTTTCAAAAGGTGTTATCTGCTCAATAAAAGTTTTTTTTATCTCTTTATAATCATCTAAAATTAGTGCATAAAGTGTGTTGTTATATATTAAAATATTTAATGAATTAGCTTTTAGAGTATTGTTTATTTGCTCATTTAAGATACTAAAAGGTGATAATATATAGTCAACACCCGCACTTTTAAAAAATTTTATTGAGTTTTCAATATTTTTGTTTGGTATTACTATACTATAGTTGTCATTTAGTGCTACACTTCTGTAGTTGTTTGTATCTATATTGTTATTTAACTCTATTGACTGATTATTATCAATATATAATGTACTTAAATATGTATTAGGTATATTTTTTTGTAGTGTTTCTAATTTAAAAATAGCATCTTGTGAGATATTATCACCATCTAGTAAAAATGTTGATACCTCCTGCTTAACAATTTTTTTATCTTGTAAAACTTTATAATCAATTTTAAGTTGTTTATCCTGTTTTAGGATATTTACATATTGTTCTTTACTATTTTTATACATTATTTATTATACCTATACTTTATTTAATGGATGTGATCTATTATACTGTTTTAACTTTGTATTTGTGTTTAATTTAGTATAAATTCCAGTTGCTTTTAGGCTACTATGACCAAGTAGTTGGCTTATATCATTTATCCTTGCCCCTTCATTTAATAGATCAGTAGCAAATGAGTGTCTAAGTTGGTGAGGAGTTGCTTTTATCCCTATGGCTTGAAATGACTTTTCAAGTTTATATTGAAGTTGTCTTTTTGTTAAAGCTACACCATCTTTTTCAAAAAGATATTTTATTGGTTTATATTGCTCGATATAGTTACTAAAAAGGTCAATTGCACTTTTTGTTGATGGTATTTGTCGCTCTTTTGAACCTTTACCCATAACTACAATATACTCATCATAAATATCTGAAAGTTTTAGTGTTGCTAATTCTGATATCCGTAGTCCAAAAGAGTATATAGCTATTATGATAACCTTTTGTTCAAGGGTTGCACCCTCTAAAGATTCAAAGATATTTTTTGTTTGGATTGGTTTGGGTAAAGTTTGAGCTGATTTTATACTTGTAGCCCCTGTGAGTTTTGTTTTTATACCTTTTGTTTCTAAAAACTTTAAAAAACTTCTTATTGATGACAGTTTTTTATTTATAGTTTTACTGTTTTGTTTTGAGATTTCAACTCTATACTTTACAATATCAAAAATAAGCTTATCATTCTCCTCATATATTTCACTTATCTCTATCATCTTTTCTATAGGTGTTTTGTATGTTTTTATAGTTAAAGGGGAATAGTTCCTTAACTCTTGAAGATAGATTATAAATTGTTCAAGGTATTCAACTATGACTGTTTTCATTTTACAACCAAACACCATTTCTAATATAGTAAATTGTAGGATAAGCTGTTACTATTAAAGTGTAAAAAACTATAAAAAAGATTGATATTTTATAATAGTTTTCTTTTTTAAAAAATGGGGTAGCTAATCCAAAAAATGTACCTGCAAAAAGTGTTGTATATATCAAGTATCCAATATAATAATAATCCTTTTGTAAAAAACAAAATGGACAATGGTGTGTAGGTAACTCGTATATATATGTACCAAAGATTGATATTAAAGAGATAATAGCAATAATTAAAAACAAAATATTTAAAATAGCATATAGATAACTATTTTTATAAAAATAAAATATTATTAAAAGTATAAAGTTACCATAAAATAAACCTAACAGTAATAACGGTTCTATTTGAAAAAGTGTTGATATATATGATGTAGCTGCAGCACTATATAAAGTTCCACAACAACTCACCATAATAGCAGGATCAATAGATGCAAACATCACCGTTTCTAAAATCAACTCAGTTAAAAAAACTAAAAATGCCAAAATAAAAAAACCAAATTTTAGTTTAGTATATGGTAGGTGTTCATTTGATATATCAAGTTTATGTAAAATCAACCAAAAACCAAAAAGATATAAGTTGATGATTTTTAATATAAATAAGTACATCCCATATTCTGTTGCATCAACAACACCAGCTGCACACATTGCACCTGTTAGAACATTTGATATTTTATCAAGGGTAAATATAAAAAATAAAAATAGTGGTAGTTTAATAGCAAAAATATATTTTACTATAGTTGCTGTTAGATGGCTTTGTTTCTCCAACTTATATTGTTGTTGTTTAGTTGAGTTCAGATCCCAGCCTAAATATATCTTGATGCTTAATACAAATGCAACAACTCCAAATATTAAAAATATTCCATTTAAAATAAATATTGCTAAGGTTTCAGGTGTTAATATCACGAGATTATTTTTCCATTTTTAACTTCAATAATTCTATCTACAAAATCAAGCTCAAAAAACAGTGGGTCGTGAGTAGCAATTATAATAGTTTTATTTGTTTGTTTTAACTGTTTTAAAATATCTATAAAATCTAAAGATAACTTCTCATCAAGATTTGCTGTTGGTTCATCTGCGATTATGATTTTTGGGTCATTTATCATACTTCTTGATATAGCAACTCTTTGTTGCTCACCACCTGAAAGAGATTTTACAACTATATCTTTTTTGTGTGAGATATTAAATCTTTCCATTACACAATTAAGTTGTTTTTGTAAGATTTTTTCATCTGGATTATTTGGTATTAATGGGACTAAAATATTATCTTGAACACTTAAAGTTGGTATTAGATTATATTTTTGGAAAATAAATCCAATATTTTCCCTTCTATAAAGTGCTAAGAAATCATCAGGTAATTTTGATATTCGTTTATCATCAACTATAACTTCACCTGTTGTAGGTTTAGATAGTCCTGCAATTAGAGATAAAATTGTACTTTTACCACTTCCGCTGGCACCCTTTAAAACAATTAACTTACCTTCATTTATACTAAGGTTTATATCATTAATAGCTGTAACACTATTATTTTTATTTATCTCATAAGTTTTTGTTACATTATTTAGTTTTATCATCTAATAACCTCGTCTGCATCTAAAGTTGCAGTTCTCCATGATGGTATAATAGTTGCTGCAATATAAACAGGTATAGTGATAAAAAATACCAAAGATAAGATTTGAAAGTCAACTACAAAAGGTAGGTTAAATGTTGTTTTTAGTTGAGAGTACCCCTCAAATATATCTCTTAAAAGTGGGGCATTTAAAAAATATACAAAACAAAATGCTATTAAAGTACCTAAAATATAAGAGATAAATGAGATGATAAAACTTTCATAAAATTTCTCTTTTAATATATCATCCACTTTCCAACCAAGTGCTTTTAGTATCCCTATCTCAGTTTTTTCAGATGAAGTTAAGCCACTTGTTTTATCATAAATGATGATAAAAAATGTAAATAAACTGATAATAAATAGTGCCAAAAATAGCCCACTTTTATAGTCAAATATATTTTGATAACTTACTTTAAAATCTTCATTTGTGATGATTCTAGTATCTGGAAATAGTAGTTTTATTTTATTTACAATAGTAACTAACTCTTCAGGGTTTGATACTTTGACAACTATATCTGTAGCTTTCTCCTCATCAACTCCAAGTATCTCATAAGCTAAATCTTTTGCAACTAAAATCATATCATTACTTTGTAGTTCTATATCACTAGAAAATACACCACCTATTTTTACTTTTTTAAAACTTCCATCATTGGTAATAAAGTTAAAGTACTTATTGTAATAATTTTGATCAAGTATTTTTTTTACACCACTACCTACAAGCATAGATTCACTATCTAAGATATCTGTCTTTAAAGTATCATCAGTGATTTTTGATAAACTTTTTGTATATTGAGATTCATAGTTATCTATACCCATAATACTGAAATTTATCCCAGCATTTTCAAAGTAGTAATATCCCCAAACTCTACTAATTGCATCTTCAACACCTGCTATTGTAATAATACTATCAACTCTTGAACTCTCAATATCTACAACTTTTCCAGCTTGTAGTTTTTGAATGGTGATTGCTGGGAGTTTATCTACAGTACTATTTAGTTCGTGTTTTATTGAATTTGATATAAAAAAAACAGATGTTATAAGTGCAATTAAAAATGTGAATATTATTAAAATAAATATATTTTTTTCTTTTGATCGCAAGAGTGAATTAATTGCATACTCTATTAAGTATCTATTTATTGTCATAATTGATTTTACCTAAATAAATTGAAAATGATGATGGGGTAAACTCTGTATGTTCTGGTCCATATTGAAAAACTGAGTATATATCACTCAAACTTCTATGCCTTATATAGTTAGCTTCGGTTGATATAGCTAAGTCAGGTAAACCTACTGTTTGAACAAAAATATCTTTTTTATATTTTATTTTATTTTGTTGTGTAGAAGCACTATTTAGTAGAATGATAACTCCACTAAATGTTGTAAGTATCACAACCATAAAACCAAAAAGATATTTTGTTTTTTTATTCATTAAAATCTAACTTATAAACTTCATCTTCTATTATATCTTTAAACATAATTATTTTCTTACCAAAATGGTCTTTTTTAAATGTCTTAGCATCCTCTTGGGATTCAAAAGGGATAAGCTCATGACCCATAGGTCCATAAATATCACTTCTTATTACATAAAATGCTTTTGTTCCATCTATCCCTTTTTGACTATAGTAATCAGTTACAAGAATTTTTGTTATATTTTCTATTTTTGCTATTGGATAGTCACCCCATTTTTGTGCATCAAAATAAAATTTCATCAAATCTTTTACACCATCAAATGACCAATGATGCTCGTGCTCACCATGTTTATAAAATATTTGTGCAGCCCATCTTGGGTATTTGTAAGTGAACATTCCACATACTGGACACTTTTCGTCTTCCCTTACTTCAACCTTACCTTCAATTTCTCCTAAATCACCAAATCTTTTAACTTCCCAAATATACAAAGATACAGCTTGTAAATCTTTCTCTTTTAAAGGTTTGCACAGCTTACTTGATACTATATCCTCTTTTAGTTCGTTTATCTCTATATAATTTGTAGGGTCTATACTCTCTTTTTTACAAACTTTGTTGTATATTCTTTTACCTCTTGGGTAAATTTTTTTCTTCTTCTTTTTTGTTACCATAGCAATATCAGATTTTAATGAATCTTGTGCCATTTTTAATGCAACTTCAAAAGTTACTAATTTACCTTTGTACTTTTTTATAAACTCATCTGCATCACCTTGTTTGGCAAAAGCTAGTTTTGATACTTTAGACATAGTTCCACTTATTTTTGAACCAACTACAAAAAAGGCATCATGTGCATTTATAAGTTTCTCTGTTTTTGCATCAACAACAACTATAGCACTTTTATCTATCCCATACTCTTCCATATCTACAGCTAAACATCTCATACTACAATATTGTCTTTTAGTACCGTTCATTTTTAGTTTTGCTGAATATGAAGTTTTGTAATAGTTTTTTATTTTCATACCACATACTGGACACCAATGTTTTGCTTCACCCTCTTGTATAAGAACTGGAATATCTGTAGCTTTCTTTAAAAATGTTGCACTATTTAATTGAGATATCATCCCAAATAATATTAAACAAATAAAAATAGATTTTTTGTACATAACTTTACCTTTTGATTTTAATTATTAAATATTATCATACTTTTATTAATTAGTTGTTAATTTATAGTTAATTTTTATTGTGGGTGCTATTATAAGTATAATTAGATAAAATAGCAATTATTTTAACACACAAAAGAGGAATTTAAATGGACTTTTTTACAAATCCAAACATCATATTTTATATAGTTGCTTACTTAGTTGGATCTATACCATTTGGTATGATACTTGCTAAAAAGTATGCAGGGGTAAATGTACAAGAATCAGGCAGTAAAAGTATAGGTGCTACAAATGTTTTAAGAGTTGTAAAACAAACAAATCCTGCCTTAGCAAAAAAGTTAGGAATAGCAACAGTTTTACTTGATGCTATAAAAGGTGCTATAGTTATTGGTATTGCTATGATATATGGAATGAGTATTGAAACATTATGGGCTATTGCAGTTATGGCTGTTTTAGGGCACTGTTATAGTATATATTTAAATTTTGAAGGTGGAAAAGGTGTTGCTACTGGGCTTGGAGTATTTTTAGTTCTTATACCAATACCTACAATTATTGGGGCTATAGTTTGGGGATTTTGTGCAAAAGTTCTTAAAATATCTTCTATATCATCTTTACTTGGTTTAGTTGGTGTTGTTATCTCAGCAATAATACTTAGTGACGGTTTAGGGGTAGATTCAAATGCACCTATGTATATTATCACTTTCATTATATTTTACAAACATATTCCAAATATAGTAAGATTATTTCAAGGACAAGAGGGTAAAGTTGCTTAAAGAAAAAAGCTCCTCTATGAAAGTTTTTATAGAAGATTTGTCTTTTAAAGTTATTATCGGAATTTTACCATTTGAAAGAATAAAAAAACAAAAAGTTATCATAGATATATCTTTTGAATATATATTTAAAAAAGATTCAAAAGAGTTCATAGACTATAGTGAAGTGGTTAAATTAGTTAAAAAAATTATGAAAAAAGAGAAGTTTGAACTAATAGAAGATGCTATTTTAACTTTAGAAAAAGTGATTTATAAAAAATTTAATCTAACAAATTTACAAATTAAAATCACAAAACCAACTATACTAAAAGATTGTGTAGTTAGTGTTTCTAATTAAGGTAAGATAGTTTTAAACTATCTTACCTTGTTTTTCATTACATACTAGAAGTTCTATTGTAAACTGTGCACCTTTATAATCAACACCATCTACATTTGTAATTACATTTGAAGCAGTTAAACTACCATCTACTTTTTCAATAATACTTTTTGACATATCAAGACCAATACCTGTACCCTTGTCATCTGTTTTTGTTGTAATATAAGGATCAAAAACTTTTGGTAAAATATCATCTGGTATCCCACCTGCACAGTCAGTTATAGATAAAATTCCATTATCACCCTCTTTATAAGTTTTAACAAAAATTGTTTTTACTGTTGGTTCTTTCTCTATAATTATATCTCTTGCATTGTTGAAAATATTTATTATCACTTGATTTAGTTCATTTGGATAACCTGCAACATATATCTTCTCATCCAAATTTATCTCAAATTTTATATACTGTGTTTCATATACTTTACCAATAAGTTTTAAAACTTCATTTACACAACTTCCAATCTCATAACAACTTTTTGGTTGCTCTTTAAAGAAGTCTCTAAAGTCATTCATTGTTGTATTCATATATTCAATCTGTGTAGCTATATTAGAAGTTTGCTTATTTAATAACTCTTTATCAAAGTCATCCATAAGAATATGCATCTCTATTGCACTACTAGCTATAGAGATACCATTTAGAGGTTGTTTCCATTGATGTATAATTGCTGCCATCATTTCACCCATAGCTGCTGTTCGACTTTTTTGGACAAGAAGTTTCTCTTTTGTTCTATTTTTTTCAACCTCTATTTTTACTTTACTATCTAAAATATCATTCTCATTTTTTAGCTCTTTCTCTCTTCTAATTAAAGTGATTGAATAATATATTACAAGTAAAAGCATAGCACCTGCAATAAAGATCAGTATTTTATTTCTCATTGTCTCATTTGCTGCTAAATCTTTATCAAGAGGTGTTATAACCTCTAAGATACCCCTTTTATCTCCAAGTTTCCAATACCCTTTGTCCCAAGTTCTATCTTTATGGTTGTTATGACAACTTACACAAGAGGGATCAGTCATATAGTCAACAACAGCAACACGAAGTACAGGTTTACCATCAATAGTATCCCTTTTTATCCACATAGTGTTTTCATCTTTTTTAATATACTCTATAACCTCTTTTTGTAAAGGTGTCAATACTCTTGAAGCTTTTGGTTTAAAAGGATACTCACTAAAGAAGTTAAATGTCAATCCAGTATTATCACTATAAATCTTACTTAAATCATGAATTGTTGAAGTGGGAAATGGTAGTTTTCCATTTGGACCATGATGGTCATAATCAAATGTTAATTGTGGTGCAAATTTTTTAACATCTTTTACAACACTATCAACATAATATGCTCTTGTTAGTTTTATCTGTGCTACTGTATTTTCACTGTTTCTTACAACTGTATCTATTGTGTTTTGCTCTGTAACTTTTGGTATATAAACAAATAGTGTAGATATGATTAATAATGATACAACGATAACTGAGATAAGTATTTTACTTTTTAATAATATTTTTAACATATCTTTACCCTTTAGATTAAATCTAGGAAATCACTTTTATAAATGATAACCTCTTTAGTTTCTTTATTGTAGATAAATCTTTTATCACCGTGTTTTATTTTATTTAAAATTATATTTTTTATTTGACTATCTGTTTTATTGTGTTCTTTCATAAAAATAAAAAACTCTTTAATATCCATAAATTCTAACTGGGAACTTCTCGGTGTTTTTTTACTTGATTGTTCAGTACTAATTGTAGAAGTTGATTCTGTATTATGTTCAATTTTATAGATAGCTCTCATCTCATTAAATGCACTTTTAAGAAGATCAACTTCACTTTGAAAAACATCCATTATTTTATTTTGTTGTTTTTCTAATCTTTGTATCTCTCTATCTTTTTGTTTTTTTACAAATTTTATAGTTTTTTTTAAAAGCTCAATCTGTTCATCTTTTACTTGAATTAATTGCTCATCACTTTGTATATGAACTTGTTTTGGATTCTTTGTAGTTGTTTTTGAGTCAACATAAACAAATATTTTACCATCTCTTTTAATAGATTCTAATTGCCCTTTTTTAATCCTATAATGTATCCCTTGTAAAGATAAACCTAAGATTTGAGCAGCTTGGCTACTTGAGACCAATTTTTTCACAGTCTATTTGTTATCTTCACTATCGATAGTTATAACTGTATGTACATTCCCTCTTGGGTTAAAATCTACAACTAGTTTTATCTTCTTTGGTTTAAGACCTTTTGACAGTGCATCGTATATCTCATTTGCACTATTTTCATGAGAGATATGTTGATCCATAAAAGAGTTTATATATAGTTTTAAAGCTTTTAATTCTATAACTTTTTTATTTGGTACATAACTTAATTTTATATTTGCAAAATCTGGATAACCACTTCTTGGACACTTACACATAAATTCTGGTAGTTCAATATCTACTGTATAATTCTTCTTATGTTGATTTGGCCAATAGTTCTCTTTTGCATCTATGTTAAACTCTAAAATCTCTTTTTCACCGTACTTCATATTAACTTAATCCTTTATCTAGTATCACATTTTAAGTACATTATACATAAGATTATGTTAAATTCTAATAACTTATAATACACTATAATAAAAAAGGTTATTAATGGATATTTTGACACTAATTGTTGTTGCATTATTTTTATCATTAATGTTTAATTTAATATTAAAAAGATTTCATATCTCTCCTATTGTTGGGTATATATTTACAGGGGTAACAATAGCTTTTTTTATGGACTATGTAAATATAAATCAAGAGTATTTGTCTCATGTTGCAGAGTTTGGAATAGTATTTCTAATGTTTACAATTGGTTTGGAATTTTCAGTAAACCATCTAAAACAGATGAAAAAAGAGGTGTTTGTATTTGGTGCTTTACAAGTAGGTTTAACATCAATATTTTTTACATCAATTTCATATTATTTATTTAATTTAGATATAAAAACATCTATTGTTATTGGTTCAGCTTTAGCACTATCTTCAACTGCAATAGTACTTAAGGTTTTAAATGACAATGGCGATATTCATAGACCGTATGGGCGAAATAGTGTAGGGATATTGATATTTCAAGATATTGCAGTTATCCCTATTTTACTTATGATTACAATATTAAGTGATTCTTCAGCATCTGTACCTGATATACTTTTAAATACTCTAATATCAGCTGTTGTTGTGGGTGTCGTATTGTTTGTATTAGGTAAATATGTTACAGAAAAGTTTTTGGCATATGTTGTAAATACAAAAGTTGAAGAGTTATTTATAGCTTCTATTTTGCTTATTGTTTTAAGTTCTGCTCTTTTTGCACATAGTTTTGGTTTCTCTTACTCTTTAGGTGCATTTTTAGCAGGGATGCTAATAGCAGAAACAAAATATAAATGGCAAATAGAAGCAGATCTTGTACCGTTTAGAGATTTGCTTCTAAGTGTATTTTTTATCTCTGTTGGTATGCAGGTAAATTTTGATGCATTTATTGAACACTTTTTTACAATAATCGCTTTAGCAATTATTATATTGGCTTTAAAAGTTGTGATTATATATCTTATTTTACGAATGTTTACTTTTGCTAAAAGAGCTATAAAAACTGCTTTAACTTTAGCTCAAGTTGGAGAGTTCTCTTTTGCTGTTTTTGCACTAGCAAGTGCAAACCATCTAATAAGTCAAGAGATAAATCAAATAATGATACCAGTTGTTATCATCTCACTACTATTCACATCTTTAAGTTTAAGATATGTTAGAGTTTTTGTAGGTTTTTTTGATAAAAAAAGAAGTGAAATATTAGAGGAGCCAATGGTAAGTGCCGAGATACAAAACCATATCATAGTTTGTGGATATTCACTATTGGGGCAAAAAATTGTAAAACAGCTTAAAAATTCAGAGCTGGCTTATGTAGCAATAGAACACAACGCTCAACATGTAAAAACAGGTGAAAGTAGAGATGATATAGTATTTTTTGGAAATGCCGCATCAAAGATTATGTTAAATTCATTATATATTAAAAATGCATCAGCAGTTATAATAGCGATTGACAATGATGAAAAGATAAGATTGATCTGTGAATCAATTAGAGATATAGATAAAAATATAAAAATTATACTAAAAATAACACACCAAGCTCAAATAGATGATTTCAAAGATCTGAATATCAATACAATTCTAAATGAGAATGAGATAGTAGCAACAAAACTTATTGAGAAAGCAATAACTTGTAAGCTATAAATTTTTATTTATAACTTCAAGTACTTTTCTCTTTGCATCTTCAATTATATTAGTATTTACACTTAATCCAGCTGCATTTTTATGTCCACCACCGTTAAAGTTTTTGGCTATATTTGATACATCCATATCATTTTTACTTCTTAAAGATACTCTTACTTTACCGTTTATAACTCTAAAGTATGCTATACATTCAACGATAGCAATATTAAGTACCATATTAACAACATCATCACACTCATTTGTAGAAGCACCTGTTTGTACTATCCAGTTGTTATCTAAATAAACAGTTGCTATTTTACCTTCACTATGAAGTTCTAATGTCTCTAAAATCTTTGGTAAAATTCTATATCTAGCTAATGAATCTCTTCTTAGTAAGTTGTTAGCAATATCACTTGGACTTATTCCAGTTTCTACTAAATTTTTTATAATCCTAAAAGTATCTTCAGAGGTTCTAGGTGTAGTAAATGCAATAGAATCATCATAGATACCTACATATAAACATGAAGCAATATTTTTTGATAGTTGCAAATTATTATGTTCAAAGAACCCATATAATACCTCTGCATTACTAGCTTTTGAGGAATCTACAATATTAATATCACCAAAGTTATTGTTTGATTGGTGATGGTCAATATTTATAATTTTTACATCATCAATTATCTCTATACCAACCCTTTGCATATCTGCACAATCAACATATATAACTAAGTCATAAAACTTTGGTATTTGGTCAGTTATTTTATCAAATCTAGCTAAGAAATTTAATCCTCTTGGGATATCTTTTGAACTATTAAAAACTTTATGTTTTATTTTATTTTCAAACATAAAATTACTTAATGCCAATGCTGATGATATAGTATCTGCATCTGGATTTAAGTGTGTTACTATTAAAATATAGTGAGCCTCTTTAATAAGTTTTAAACTCTCTTTATAACTATTTAACATCTATATATCCTAATTTTATAAGTTTATTGTATATTTTACCTGCCATTGGTCCAGCAGCTGAGCCACCATGACCCCCGTGTTCTACTAAAATAGTTACTACATATTTTGGTTTTTTATATGGGGCATATGTGGTAAGCCAAGCTTGTGATCTTTTAAAATATTCAAGTTCGTGTTCTTTCATCCTTACTTTTTCAGATTGAGGGATACCAACAACTTGGGCAGTTCCAGTTTTTGCAGCAACAACAACTTTTGATTTAATATAATGAACGGCTGTACCTTTAGGTCTATTTGCAACATGATACATCCCTTTTTGAACAATTTTTAGATCTCTTTTTGAGATATTTGTGTCAACACTTTGGATTAGTTTGTCATCTTTAAGTAGATGTGGTCTTTGGAGTTTATTTGTAGCCATAGCACCCGTATATCTAGCAATTTGCATAGGTGTAACACTAATAAAACCTTGCCCAATTGAAGCCACCACAGTTTCACCTACATACCAAGGTAGTTTTTTTACCCTCTTTTTCCATCTTTTATCAGGATTTATCCCTCTTGATTCATTTGGTAAATCGATACCAGTTTTATGACCAATACCAAATCTATCTAATGTTTTATGGATATTATTTATACCAACTTTTAAACTACCTTTATAGAAAAAATCATCACAACTCTCCCTTATAGCTTTAATAAAGCCAGTGGTATTATGTCCTTTATTATTCCAACATCTAAATTTTCTATTTCCTAATTGTAACTCACCTGTACAATATACTGAAAAGTTTGGACTTACTTTATTTTCTAAAAATGATAGAGAGATACCCATTTTCATAACAGAACCTGGTGGGTATAGTCCATTTGTAAGTTTGTTTGTAAATGGATGGTTAAAATCTTCTATAATAGTTTTCCAATCTTTATGACTGATACCATTTACAAATAGATTATTATCAAACTCTGGAAAACTCCCAGCTGCTAAAAGTTCACCATTATCTATATCCATAACTACAACTGCACCTGCTTTTCCATCAAATAATTTATGTATATATTGTTGTAACTCTATATCAATTGTTAAGCTTATATCTTGTTTTTTTGGTTTAACTTCATCTAATAGTTTTATTTTCTTATATAAAGAGTTTACTTTATAATCCTGATACCCTAAACTTCCTCTAAGTAATTTATCATAATATTTTTCAATACCAGTTCTACCAATTTGATTAAAGTGTTTATTTGTATGGTCTTTATCTATATCTTTTTTTGTAACTCTCCCAACATAACCTAAAATATGTGCAGAAACATCTTTGTAAAGATACTCCCTTTTTATAGCAGACTCTATTTTAATATTTTCATTTGAATTAAAAATTGAATAATATTTAAAAAAATCATCATAAGCTATATAATCAACTATTTTAATCCAATCGTGTTTATATGGTGAATCAAGTTGTTTATATCTTTTTAGTAGTTTTTTATGGCTTTTTTCAGGGAAATATTGAACAATGAGTTTTGCAACATCATCTACAATTTGTCCCTTTTCTTTACCTCTTAAATGTGGTTTTATTGTGATACTAAAACCAATTTGATTTATAGCTAAATATTTACCGTTTCTATCTTTTATTGAGCCTCTTACAGAAGTTGTATGAAATCTTTTTATATAGTTTTCTTTTGATAACTCTTCATAATAATCGTGTGATTGTACACTTAAAAAATAAACCCTACCCAGTAGCAATAGCGATATAGCAATAATAAATCCAATAATAAAATTTAGTCTCATAAAAGAACTCCTACAACAATAGCATCAATAATTAAGTTTATTAAAAAGATATAATAACTGCTAAGTTCAAAATTATTTGTATAGATATAAACTAAAAAAAGTGTTATATAAAAACTGATAATATAAAAAATCTCCCTAAAGGATGATGATGAAAAAAGGTGTTTAATTTTTGGAATAATAAAATAATATAAAAATAGTGAGATTAAAGTTAAAGAAAAAAACTTTAATCCATGAGAGTTTTCAATAACCAAAAAAGTAAATATTGATAATAACAACATATAATAATACTCTTTTTTTAAACACTCCAAAAATATTGTAAAAATAACACCTGCTAGGAATATAGTGATAAAATATGTGCTGGATAAAATATTTACTAAAATGACACTTAAAAATATTGGGATATAATATATTGTATTTTTTTTCATCTTCTATATATCCTTCAATATCATATCTCTAAAAAGTTTTTTTGATAAATTATCAAACTCTTCTTGGCTTCCTTCAAGTATCAATATTATATCTTTTTCAAACAGTTTTTCAATAATATTAATTTGAAATGATGATATTATATATTCAATTTGTCCAAGCTGTGAATATGAGATTTTTAAACTTTTTTGAGTTAATTTTACATATGGAATAATTTTGCAATCTTCTAAAACTAAATTTACAGCATCACTATATGCTTTTACTAATCCACCAGTTCCTAGCTTTATACCACCAAAATATCTTACAATAATAACTCCACTATTTATTAACTTATTTCCTGCAAGTACATTTAAAGTTGGTTTTCCTGAAGTACCTTTTGGTTCACCGTCATCACTACTATTTTCTACAATTTGATCAAATTCATTTAAGTATCGATAAGCATAAACAAAATGCCTACCTTTTGGATGTTCATCTTTTAATCTAGCCATCATAGTTTTAAACTCACTATATGGACAAATATGTGTAATAAATTTAGATTTCTTTACCTCAAGTGTTGAGGCATACTCTTTGGGGATAAATTGCATAATTGTTATTATCCAATTAGGTCGTTATAAATTTCTTTAATATTTTGCCCAGTAAGCTTTGATATTAGTTTTGCTTTTTGTTTTGGTGGTAGTTTTAATTCTGTTAAATCATCAAGTGTAATGATACCAGCATTTTCATTTACAATAGGCTCTATAACTACTACCCATTCACCTTTTATCTCAGTTTTTGATAATTGTTCATAAATATTTGAAACACTATCTTTATATCTTGTTTGATATTTTTTTGTAAGCTCTTTTGTGATAAAAATCTCTCTATTTGGTACTTTTGTTTTTAACTCTTCTAAAAGTTTTAAAAGTCTATGTGGTGATTCATATAAAATAGCTAGATGCTCACTATTTAAAACTTTATCAAGTTTATCTTTTCTGTCATTCCCTTTATGTGGTAAAAAACCAAAAAAAGTGAATGTATTTTGAGGAAATCCACTACTGGCATATGCTGTTAAAATAGCATTTGCTCCTGGAAGTACATCATACTCTATATTATTTTCTAAACAAAAATCTACAAGAAAACTACCTGGGTCACTAACACAAGGCATACCTGCATCGCTCATATATATGCAGTTGTTATTTTCTAATAATTCTTGATTTTCTCTGGTTAAAAAACTTTTTTCATTGTGAGAATGTACACTTATATAGTTATATATTGGGAATTTTATATCTAGTTTTAATGATATTAGATTTAGAAGTTTTTTTGTTACCCTTGTGTCTTCACACAAAACAATCTCCCCAGCTTTTAAAACTTCAACAGTTCTAAAAGAGAGATCTCCTAAATTTCCTATAGGAGTGGGGAGAAAAGTCAGCATTATTTCATTGCGTATCTAGCTTTGAATTTTTCAATTCTACCAGCAGCATCAACAATTTTTTGCTCACCTGTGAAGAATGGATGACACATATTACAAATATCAATTCTCATTGTTTCAACATTTGATTTTGTTTCAAAAGAGTTTCCACAAGCACATGTTACAGAACAGTTTTTAAAGTCTGGATGTATATCTTTTTTCATAGTTTTTCCTTTTTAGTTTTATCTTTTAAAGGTACGCGTCTAGTGTCGCCCTTTATTACAGATATTAAATTTTGTGGATTATACTTAAAATTAGATAAATTTAAAATAAATCGATACTACTTAACTCCTCTTTTTTATAAATTGCTATTTCACCTCTCCCTTTATTTTTTGCTTCATATAGAAAACTATCAGCATTTTTAAGTACTTGCTCAGTATTGTTGCTATCTTTTGGATATTGGGATATACCTATACAAATAGTTTTCTTAAGTATTTGTTGAGTATCTTCATCTACAATCACCTCTACTTTTGAAAATTGGTCTATAATCTTTTGTGCAATCTCAATAGTATTTTGAAGTGATGGAGTATTTATAAGAGCAACCAAAAACTCATCCCCTGTTAATCTTGCTACAATATCAAACTCATCTATATTGCTATGTATCGATTTGGCTAGTTCAATCAATACCTTATCCCCAATCTCATAATCAAACTCATCAATTACTGCTTTGAAGTGATCAATACCAATCATTAGAAATGTTATGCTTTTATCAAAATTTTTAGTTGTTAATGATGTGAGTTTATTTATATGTTCAATTAAATATTTTCTATTATATACCTGAGTAACACTGTCAATTGATGAAGCTTCTATGTGATGTTTTTTCATTATTCCATTTTGCAAAATAGGAGATATTTGAAAAAATGCAGCTTCAATATAGTTGTAAGTTGTAATTATTTTATTGTAATGTTCTTTTGATGATGCACTAAAAGATAATACTGCATTTAAATCTGTATGTGTATTTATAATAAAATAAAATGATAGTTCACCATCTAAGAAAAACTTACCACCTATTTTGAAAATCGTACTACTAACATTTGTTTCCATATCAAATAATGAAAAATTTAAATTGTTTACCTTATATTTTTCATATAACCAATCATATAGGTTACTTGCCATCTCAGTTAGGTTTTCACAATATTGAAGTTGGTCGTATAGTGCATATATATTTTCAAGAGATGAAAATTTATTACTATCCTGACATGCCTCTTTTATTAGTTCTATCATTTGATTTTTCATATATTAATTCTAACTACTTTAGTCTTAGTTTAGAATAAATTTTAAATAGCTTATTGTTGTATTTAAACTCTAGATAGTTTGCATGTAGAAGGAGCCTTTCATATCCTGTAACTTCCACCCTTTTATCTTGTTTTAACTTTTTTAAAAGATATTGATCAGCAATATCTTCATCAATCCCATAAATAGGGTCACCCACAATTCTATGCCCAATAGAATCAAGATGTACTCTTATTTGATGCTGTCTACCTGTAATTGGTGTAGCTTCAACTAAGGTTTGGTTTTTTACAGAATCATATTGAAGTGGTTTTATATGTGTTATAGATTCCTTGCCATCATTTGATGTCATCATCTTTACACCAATTTTACTATTTATAGCTTTTTTTATACCACTATCAATAGTGATATTTTTTTCTATCTTACCCTCAACAATAGCTAAATAGTTTTTATTATATTGTTTATTTTCAAACATCTCTTTTAGTATCATATCGCTATATTTATGTTTAGTAACAAGAACTAGACCGGATGTTTCTTGATCAATTCTATGGGCTAAGTTTGCATCATCTCCAAAATGGTATCTTATCTCATCTAATAAAGTATAAGCAGTATTTCTTGAAGTTGGATGAACCATTACCCCAGATGGTTTATCAAAAATTGCGAAATCTACTGTATTAAAAAGTGGTTTTAAACCTCTTGTAGCACCTTCAAACATCGCAACTTGTATAAACTCACCTTTTACTTTTTGACCATTTTGCATAACTTTTTGATTTTCATCGAAAACTCTACCTTTAGCTAGCATTTTTTGTGAAATTGAGATGTTTAGACCTGCATCATCAATTAAAAATTGTTGTATTTTTTTACCCTCTATAGATGGAAATTTTTTTAGTACGAATGGCATTATTTAACCTTGTTGAGATAATTTTTATGATTGTATCGTAAATAGTATGAATTGTTTGAAAACATTTTCTTTACTTAATACCAATTTGAAAGAATTTATAGGAAAAAATGGTACAATAATTAATGATTAAATTTATCTTAAAATATAAGTATTTTTTAGTAGCGTTACTTGTGGGTATATCTTATTATACTATACAAATTATTCTACAGCCAAAAGGTTTCCAGAATGAGTATTCGAAAATACTAAATATAAGTGGAAAGCAAAGGATGCTTTCTCAAAGATTGATAGTTGTATCAACAATATATTATACAGAGAAAACTAAAGAATCAAAAAAAGAGTTAGAAAATATTTTAAAAGAGATAGAATTTGCACATAAATATTTAATAAAAAAGATTTTTACAAAAAAATTAGAGAACATATATTTTAACGATGGCATAGATAAAAATTTAAAGATTTATTTATCAAATTTTTATAATTTACTTAAAACAGATGATAAAAAATATATAGTTCAAGCAAGAGATAACTCAAAAATAATTTTACTACAATTGGATAGTGCTGTAAAAGCTTATGAAATATATATCCATAAAAAAATAAAAGATGTAGATAAATATAAAGATATTATGATTGTTGGAATTTTAATTGCAATTATAATTTTATTGTTTTTATTTATTGAGTTAAGAAATCAATTAAAGTCAAATAATACCCTTTCTAAAGAATTACAAAAAACAATAGATATAATTAGTGAATATGTAATATTTTCAAAAACAGATTTAAAAGGTAATATTACAGACGCAAGTGATGCTTTTTGTGATATTTCTGGATATACAAAAGATGAATTAATAGGACAACCTCATAATATAATAAGACATCCAGATATGCCATCTAGTGCTTTTAAAGATATGTGGAAAACAATAAAAACTGGAAAAGTTTGGCAAGGTGAAGTTAAAAATTTAAAAAAAGATGGTAATTACTATTGGGCAACTGCAACAATTTCACCAGAATATGATAACAATTCTAAAATATCAGGATATATGGCTATTAGACATGATATCACTTCAAAAAAAGATTTTGAAAAGCAACACTTACAATTAATTGAATCAGAAAAGATGGCTAGCATGGGGGAGATGATCGGTAATATCGCACATCAATGGAGACAGCCTTTATCAACAATATCTACAGCAGCTTCAGGAATGCAGATACAAAAAGAATATAATATCCTGACCGATGAGTCATTTAATGAAAATTGTGAATTAATAAATGAAAATGCACAATATTTATCACAAACAATTGATACTTTTAGAAACTTTATAAAAGGTGAAAAGTTATATAAAGAGATAGTTATCCAAGATGAGATAACTGATGCATTAAATATTGCCTTTCCCACTTTAAAAGATAATAGGATCACAGTAAAAGATAATATTAACTATAAAGACCAAGTAAAAATAACTATGAATACAGGTGAACTCCCTCAAGTAATAATTAATATTTTAAATAATGCAAAAGATATATTATTGGAAAAAAAGATTAGTAAACCATGGATAAAATTAGATTTTGAAAAGGGTGAGAACTCTATAATAATAACAATTGAAGATAATGGTGGTGGTGTTCCAGATCAAATATTAACAAAAATATTTGATCCATATTTTACTACAAAACATAAATCACAAGGTACAGGGTTAGGTTTACATATGAGTTATTCAATTGTACATGATAGCTTAAAGGGTAAATTATATGTTAAAAATAGTGAAAATGGTGCTAAGTTTTTTATCGAACTCCCTTTAGATACAAGTGTTTAAATAACTTCTAATTACATATTAAGCAAATTTTCAGTAAAATGCGTAACTTTTTTACACACTAAAGGAATAATGTGATAGATACAACACTAGTAGTTTTATCTGCTGGTAACTCAACAAGGTTTGAGTTAGAGGCAAAAAAACAATGGTTGAGAATTGATGATGAGCCATTGTGGTTAAATGTTACAAATAGATTGTCATCTTATGCTAAGTTTGATTCAATTATAGTAGTTGGTCATATAGATGAGCTTAATTATATGAAAAACTTTGAAGATGAATTTATATTTGTAGCAGGTGGTAGCACACGACAAGAATCAATGCAAAATTCATTACATAAAGTAACAACAACTTATGTAATGTTTACTGATGTTGCAAGATGTTGTATACCTCAAAGTGTTATTGTAAATTTATTAGAAAATAGAACAAAAGCTTCAGTTATAGTCCCTGCTCTTAATGTAACAGATACTGTTATTTACAATGGTGAGACAATTAACAGAGATAATGTAAAAATCATACAAACACCACAATTGTCAAATACTAAAGCTTTAAAAGAAGCACTAAAAACAGATATAGAATTTACAGATGATAGTAGTGCTATAAAAGCAAATGGTGGTACTGTTTATTATATTGATGGTTCAAATGAATCTAAAAAATTAACTTTGGGTAATGAACTAAATGATATATCTTGTCTAAAATCACCATCAAAAGATTTTTTTACAGGTATTGGTATAGATATTCATCAGTTTGAGCAAAATAAAAAGATGGTTCTAGGTGGTATAGAATTAGATGAAGATTTTGGATTTAAAGCACATAGTGATGGTGATGTTCTAATACATAGTATTATTGATGCACTCTTAGGTGGTATTGGTGCTGGTGATATAGGTGAGTTTTTTCCAGATACAGATTCTAAATATAAAGGTGCAGACTCTAAAGAACTCTTAGAATATATAGTTAGATTTATTAAAAATGTTGGATATGAGATAATAAATATTGATGTAACAATATTAGCCCAAATACCAAAAATAAATCCACATAAAAACAGTATCAAAAAACTATTATCAAAAATTTTAAATATACCAAAGTATAAGATAAATATAAAAGCAACAACAGGGGAAAAGATGGGTTACATAGGGAGAGAAGAGGGTGTTTGTGTACATAGTATAGCAACATTGAAATTTTATGATTGGAGAGATAAATAATGGATATATTAATATTAGATGAAGAGATACACTTAGCTCAAAAAGTTGCACTTAGACTTCATGAAGAGGGGAATAACTGTACTCACATCTCAAATATAAAAGAGATTAATTTTGCTTTAGAGTATGATATTATACTGTTATCTACAAATATAAGTAGTGCTGATGTTGAAAAGATTATAAAAAAATCTCCTAAAAGTATTGTTCTGCTTCTTGTATCTTATGTGAGTGATGCAACTGTAACTAAGCCATTAAAAGATGGTGCTATGGATTATATTATTAAACCATTTATTATGGATGAATTAGTTAGAAAACTTTATCACTATAAAGAGTATAAAGAGTTGAAAAATCAAAATAATAATTTGAACAACTATATTGATTTTGCTTTTAATAATATAGAGTATGATATGGAGATACCAAAAAAATTACCATTTATTATTGAAGCAAATGACCAAAGAGTAGCTGATAAAATAGTCTTTGATGTAGCAAAAAGATTAAATAAAACGATAAAATTTATATCTTTAGAAAATCATACAAAAATAGAACCATCAAATTTTGCAAGTGAGTTGCTTTATATTTATGATTTTCATTTTATAAAAAAGAGTTCAAGAGATATTATCCTTAATACTATAAGTGAGTATGATGTTATTATTTGTGCTTTAGAGGATATTGGGGAGACTGATTTTCCTAAAATAAATCCAAAAACAACTACAAAGATCTCTACTGTTGATTCTATTTTAACTATTAATGATTATGTAAAAATGATGGTTGTAAATTTTCAAAATAAGTATCCAGATACTGAACTAAGTAGAAGATTGGGTATTAGTAGAAAGTCTCTTTGGGAAAAAAGAAAGAAATTTGGAATTGAAAAAAATAAAGGAAATAAAAAAAATGAAGAGTAAAATGAGAAAATTATTTCTAACACTTGGTTATAGCGGACTAAGTCCAAAAGCACCTGGGACTGTTGGTAGTTTTGTTGCTTTATTATTAGGGATGGCTCTTTTGCAGGTTGTCCATCTATCAACGCTATTTTTATTAGCTTTGCTTATATCTGTATTTGCAGTGAAGCAGATAAATATATATGAAGCCGAAGTTGGCGAACATGATGGTAAAGAGATAGTTATAGATGAGTTAGCTGGTATGTGGATAGCAATGGGTATTGCAAACTGTACGGCTGATAATTGGGCTTTGGCTATTATTGCATTTATCTATTTTAGAGCTTTTGATATATTAAAACCATCAATTATTGGAAAAATAGATAGAGATGTAAAAGGTGGCTGGGGTGTAATGGGCGATGATATGCTCGCTGGACTATTTGCTGGTCTTACTGCTAGTATGACATACTTTTTATTGTTTTAATCTATTTTATAAATAGATTAAAACTTTTCTTCTTAATTATTTAATTCTATATGGCTCTATAACATCTTTTTCAAAAACTTTATTTAGTGCATCTGGTACAATAAGTTTTAATTTTCCAAATACATAAGGGCTGATAAATCTAGTATATTCAAAACTATCATCCTCATCCATTACTCCATCATATATAAACCCAATCTCTTTATTTGCTTTTTTTGCCCATTGAGCAATATTTGAAGCATAAACTTCAATATTTGTATGGTGCCTATCTATTTTATGTCCCCAGGCAAAGAATATAAACTTACCATTGTAACTTATGTTTTTATACTCTTGAAAGTTATCCTCTTTAGCAAAAACTGTTAAAAGGTTTGTATGAAGTTTTTCTAAATCCATATCAAATACCTCCATGGTTGAAGTTGGTTGAATATCCCCTTTGTTGTAATTAAATAGATATTTTATCTCTATAAGTTTACCTCTATATTTTTTTAAACTTCTTCCAATTATTCTAATAGGATTTTCAACCTCTAATTGACGAAATTTATTATCAAATTTAAACTCTTGACGGCTTAACTTTTCATCAAGGTTATATCCAACTGGTACTGTGTGTGGGTTGTGTAAAAAGATTGTACCTGCTACATTTTTATTTTTCTTTTTAAGTAAAAGGTTTAAATCATCAACAGTTATCTCTTCACCCTCTTCGTGCATATATAAATAACACTTTGTTACATACTCTAAATCATGAACTTCTGTAAACTTACCAAATACTTGCATTATCTCAAAGCTCCCATTTGTTCACCAGCTAAAAGATGAAAATGGATATGTTCAACCTCTTGACCACCTAGTTTACCAATATTTGTAATAAGTCTGTATCCATCACTTTTAACACCAAGAGTTAAGGCAACCTCTTGTATAAAAGTTGTCATCTCTGCCATTATATTTGGTGTCATCTCATTAAATGATTTTATATGTACTTTGGGAATGATCAACACATGAATTTTAGCTGATGGATTTATATCCTCAAAAGCTAAAAAATTTTCATTTTCAAGAACTGTTTTATTTGGTATCTCACCATCTATTATTTTGCAAAATATGCACATTTAGTATTTCCTCTTATATTTAAGTAGTTAATTTTTTTGTAGTATAGCAAAATTTTAATATTTAAACAATTTTATGATTTATGGCATATTGCAATGTTTTTTAAAAAATTAAATTTTTTATGCTAGAGTTTTGAATAAAGGGGAATATTATGCAATTAACAATGGAAGATATAAATAATAAAATTTATGAAATTCGTGGTATAAAAGTAATGCTTGACAGTGATTTAGCAAATCTGTATGAGATAACAACGGGTAACTTTAATAAAGCGGTGACAAGAAATATAGATAGGTTTCCATATGATTTTATGTTTGAACTTACTAAAGATGAGTTTAACTTGATATTCCAAAATGGAATATCAAGTTATGGTGGTAGAAGAAAATTGCCAAAAGTATTTACGGAGCAGGGTGTAGCAATGCTATCATCCGTATTGAAAAGTAAAGTTGCAATAGATATAAATATCAAAATCATGCGAACATTCATAGAGATAAGAAAATATGCATTATCTCATGAAGAATTAGCTAAACAAATAACCTCATTGGATATTAGAGTAGGTAAAGGTGAAAAGGTTGATACTAAAATTATGGAGATTTTAACTCAACTTATAAAAAAGCAAAACGAACAGCAGTTATTGAAACCATCTAAAACTGATGGTAAGATTGGGTTTGTTAAATAAATTTTCTAATATTGAAGAAAAAGATAATAGGTTAATGTTATAAAAACACCTAACCAAAGTATAATCAAACTTTAAGTATAATCGCCAATTATTAAAGACTAAAAATATAAAAAGTCAATTTAGGAGATACATTTGAAAGAATGGATAGATAAGATAAACAGTAGTGAATCTTTAGAACAATTAGAATCGTATAGAATTGAAACTTTAGGTAAAAAAGGTGTTTTAACACTTGAATTTGCCAAAATGAAAGATGTTCCAAATACAGAAAAAAAAGCGTTTGCACAAAATTTAAATAAGCAAAAAGCTGAAGTAAACAAAGCTTTAGATGCTCAAAAAACAGTTCTTATGGCTAAAGAATTAGCAAAACAGTTAGAGTCTGAAAAGATTGATGTAACTAAGTTTAGTTCAAACTGTATGACAGCATCTAAACATCCAGTTTGCGAGACTATGGATAAAATCACTACATACTTTCAAAATTTAAATTTTAGTATTGAAGAGGGTCCTTTAGTTGAAGATGATTTTCATAACTTTGAAGCATTAAATTTACCAAAATATCATCCAGCTAGAGATATGCAAGATACTTTTTATTGTAATGATGGTTCTGTATTAAGAACACATACATCTCCAGTTCAAATAAGAACTATGATGAATTCAAAACCACCTATTAGAATGATAGCACCAGGTACAGTTTTTCGAAAAGATTTTGATATAACACATACTCCAATGTTTCATCAAATTGAGGGATTAGTTGTAGAACAAGAGGGTATAGTATCATTTGCAAATTTAAAATTTGTAATGGAGGAGTTTTTACATCATATGTTTGGTGATGTAGATGTTAGATTTAGACCATCATTTTTCCCGTTTACTGAACCATCTGCAGAGGTAGATATCTCTTGTAAATTTTGTAAAGGGTCTGGATGTAGAGTTTGTTCACACACAGGTTGGCTAGAAGTATTAGGTTGTGGAGTAGTAGATGAAAATGTATTTAAAGCAGTTGGATATGAAAATGTAAGTGGATATGCTTTTGGTTTAGGGATTGAAAGATTTGCTATGCTTATACATGAGATTGGAGATTTAAGATCTCTATTTGAGAGCGACATTAGACTACTAGGACAATTTAGATGATAATTACAAGACAATGGATACAAGAATATATTGATATTTCAAAACTAAGTACAGAAACAATTTGTAAAGCTTTAAACTCAATAGGTCTTGAGGTTGATTCTGCAACAAGAATTTTGATACCAAATGGTGTTGTAATAGGTAAAGTTACAACTAAACAAAAACATCCAGATGCTGATAAGTTAAATATTTGTCAAGTTGATATTGGAGATAGTTCAGTTCAAATCGTTTGTGGTGCTGCAAATGTTGATGAGGAGCAGTTAGTACCAGTAGCAACTGTTGGGGCTATTTTAGGTGATGACTTTAGGATAAAAAAAGCAAAACTAAGAGGTGTAGAATCTCTTGGTATGATTTGTAGTTCAACAGAGATAGGGCTTCCAAAATTAAACGATGGTATTTTAGTTTTAGATGATTCTATTGGTGAATTAGTTATTGGTAAAGAATTAAATGAGTATGCTTTAATCAATGATGAAATTATAGAGATAGAGTTAACTGCCAATAGAGGTGATTGTTTAAGTATAAATGGAGTTGCAAGAGAGCTTAGTACATATTTTAATTTACCAATGCTAAAAAATGACCCAGTAGTTATTACAAACAATAAAGGTATAGGGCAAGTACTTGAGGTAGATTATGATCCAAACTGTGAATCAAATCTTATCTACAAAGCTGTTGATATTAGTGAATTTAAATTAACTTTAGTTCATCATTTAAGAGCATCATCAATAGATAGATTAAAAGATACTGATATTGAAACAGCAGTAGCTTACGCAACACATAGCACAGGTGTACTTTTAAATGTTTATACAAAAAGTATAGCAACCCATAAAGATAATAATCTAGTTTCATTATCTGTTACAAAAGATGAAAATGGATTTGATACAGTTAATGGAAAAATACCTTTAAGTACTATTGGTATTGAAGCTGGGCATATTTCAAAGGAGAGTGATGAGGTTATTATTGAGGCTTCTTATACAAATCCAGAGGTTCTTGCTCAGAATGTTTTTGATAAAAAGCAAAAAACAGGAGATGTGTACTATAAAGCATCAAGAGGTAGTGAGCCAGATCTAGCTTTTGGAATTGATAATATAATTTCACTATTATCAATAAATGGTGGAACAATTTATAATGGTAGTGCTGATTTTATAAATGAATTATCTCACAATAGTATAACAGTTAATCTTACAAAAATAAATCAGATAATCGGTCAAGATATACCAAAAAATGATATCACTAAAATCTTAACATCATTAGGTTTTAAGATAAGAGCTAACGGCAGTGATATTATAACAATAGTTATACCGACATTTCGACATGATATAAAAAATATAGCAGATATAACTGAAGAGATAGTAAGAATGGTTGGGATTGATAATATTGTATCAAAACCATTAGAGATAAGAGAAACTAAAAATATTAATAAAACTTCAAATAGTTTAATAGTTAAAAATAGTATACGAGAAAAAGCTATCTCAAATAATTTTTTTGAGACTATCACTTATGTATTTTCAAATAAAGAGCTACTTGAAAAATATAAATTTGAAACAGTAGTAAAAGCTAAAGATATTTTAAATCCAATAGTAAATGAATTAAATACATTTAGGACAACAATAGCTTTAAATTTAGTTCAAGCAGTATCTCATAATGTAAAACAAGGATATAAATCTATTGGTTTATTTGAGATAGGAACTATTTTTGATAAAAATAGGGACGAATCAAAATCATTAAGTTTTATATTTAGTGGTGACCAGGAGATACAATCTATTGACAATGGTGGAAAACCAAAAGCGATGGAGTTGTTTAGTTTTGGGCAAAAAGTTACAAATGTAATTGGTGATTTTGAGTTAGAACCTATGGCAATAATAGATAATGACTTTATCCATCCTCATCAAAATGCAAATATAATAGTAGATGGGAAAAAAGTAGGGATATTATACAAACTACATCCTACAGTTTCAAAAGATTTTGATATATCTAGTGATACATTTGTAGCTGAGATTGAAATTGAAAAATTATCTTCTGAAATTATTCTTGCAGATTCTATATCTAAATTTCAATCTTCAAAAAGAGATTTAAGTATAATTGCACCAAAATCTTTAGAGTATGCAGAGATTAAAAAAGTTATAAACAATATAAATATTAAAGAGATTAAACAGTTTAATCTTGTAGATATTTATAGTGATGAAAAGTTAGGTGATGATGAGAGTTTAACAATTAAATTTGTTATACAATCAGAGACTAAAACAATGGAAGAATCAGATATAACTTCAATAATGGATAGAATTTTAGAAACACTTCAAGATGAGTTAAATATAGGAATAAGATAATGAACACTTTAAACATAGCACCGTTAGTTAAGCCTTTTGATATAGTAATTGATAATATTGCTTCAGATAAATCTATTTCCCATAGATGTGCTATGTTTAGTCTGTTTTCAGATAAACCATCTACAATTAAAAACTATCTTCGTGGTGAAGATACTATGGATTCACTTAGAATTGCTCAAAAATTAGGTGCAACTATTGAAGATAATGGTGAAGTGATTAAAATAACACCACCAAAAAAATTAAGTGAACCAGATGATGTACTTGATTGTGGAAATGCTGGAACTGGTATGAGACTTTATGCTGGATTACTTTCTGGTATTGAGGGTAGTTTTGTCCTTACGGGTGATAAGTACTTAAGAAGTCGTCCTATGAAAAGAGTTGCAAATCCTTTAAGAGATATAGGTGCTTCAATTGATGGTAGAGAAGATGGAAACAAAGCACCACTTCATATAAGAGGCGGAAAGTTAAAATCTTTTAAATACCATAGCCCAATAGATTCTGCACAAGTAAAATCAGCTTTAATTTTAGCTGGTATTCAAAGTGATGAAGTATCATACTATAAAGAAGATTTATTAAGTCGTGACCATACAGAGCGAATGTTAAATGGTATGGGTGCAAGTATAAAAACAAATAAAGATGGTTGGATTGAGATTGAACCACTTAAAGGGAAACTAAAACCTTTAAATATTACAGTTCCAACTGATCCATCAAGTGCATTTTTCTTTGCTGTGGCTGCTGCTATTACGCCAAATGCAAAAGTAACTTTAAAAAATGTAACTTTAAATCCTACAAGAATTGAAGCTTATAAAATATTAGAGCAAATGGGTGCAAAAGTTCAGTATATAAAAACTGAAGATGTTTATGAACCTATTGGAGATATTATCGTTGAGCATTGTGAATTAAATGGTGTAACAGTAGATAAAAACATAGCTTGGCTTATAGATGAACTTCCAGCTTTAAGTATAGCTATGAGTATCGCAAATGGGAAAAGTGTAGTTAAAAATGCCCAAGAGTTAAGAGTAAAGGAAAGCGATAGAATTACAGCAGTTGTAGAAAATCTAAAACTTTGTGGAGTATCTTATACAGAACAAAAAGATGGATATACAATAGATGGAAACTCTACTCTTAACAAAGCTACAATAAACTCTTGTGGTGACCATCGTATCGCTATGAGTTTTGCAATAGCTGGACTACTTTGTGGTATGGATGTAGAAGATACACAATGTATAGAAACATCATTTCCAAACTTTACTGAGATACTAGATAGTTTAAGATCTTAATATGCAGGTAAAACTAGCTTCATCTTATGGTTTTTGTTTTGGGGTAAAAAGAGCTATAAAAATTGCACAAGAGCATAAAAACTCTGCAACAATGGGTCCACTTATTCATAATCAAAAAGAGATAGATAGATTAAAAGAGGATTATAATGTTGGTTTATACTCCTCAATTGATGAAGCTAAAGAGGATGATACTGTAATTATTAGAACTCATGGAATCCCTAAAAATGATTTAGCAAAATTAAAAGAAAACAATACAAATGTTATAAATGCAACTTGCCCATTTGTAACAACTCCCCAACAAATTGTAAAAAAAATGACTGCAGATGATTATAGTGTAGTGATTTTTGGAGATGAAGAGCATCCTGAAGTAAAAGGGATTAAAAGTTATGGAGATGATGTTCATGTGGTACTTGAATCATCACAATTAGATAATATAGTTTTCAAATTTGAAAAAATAGCAACAATAGCACAAACCACAAAACAAAAAGAGAAATACTTAGAAATTGTAAATCACCTTATCCTTAGATATAAAGAGGTGAGAGTATTTAATACAATTTGTGATGCTACATTTGAAAACCAAGCAGCAGCTAAACAACTTAGTGATGAGGTTGATATTATGATTGTAATTGGTGGAAAAAACTCATCAAATACAAAACAACTTTTTAGTATTTGTAGCCAAAACACACAAAGTTATCATATTGAAGATGAACAAGAGTTAGATGATAACTGGTTTAAAAATAAAACAATTTGTGGAGTAACAGCAGGAGCTTCTACACCAGATTGGATTATTCAAAAAGTTGTTGATTGTATAGAAAAAATATAAAAAACTCTTTATAAAAAGCAATATCAAAAAACTTTTTTAACCTCCTTATAAGAAATAAAGCACAAATTAGATATCATTGCCCAATAAATTATAAAATAAAAGGGTAGGCAGCAAATATGAAATTTGAAGATTTTGAAATAGAGGGTGAAGACTTCGCAGCAATGTTGGAGGAAAGCGAAAAGAACACTGAGACAAATTCAGTAACTGAAGGTGAAATAGTAATTTTAAACAATGAGAACTTTACAGTAAGTATTGCAGGTAAAGAGGGTAGAATCCCATTAAGTGAAATTACTAATGCAGATGGTACAGTTAAGTATTCAGTTGGTGATAAGATTACAGTTATGATTATTGGTACAAGAGGTGAAAACTTATCTTTATCATATAAAAAAGTTTTACAAAAAGCTAAATTTGATGAGTTCTTTGCAGAGCATGGTGCAGAGCCAGAAAATGTAATCGTTGAAGGTACAGTAATGGCTGTTAAGCCAAGAGCTGGTTTCCTAGTACAAAGTGAAGATGGGATGGAATACTTTATGCCAATGGCACAAGGTTTCTTAAAAGCAGTTGGAGCAGTTGGTAAAAAAATTAAAGCTGTTGTTCTTAAAGCAAAACCAGAAACAAATAGTATTGTTATCTCAAGAAGAAAACTGATTGAAGAGACTCAAAAAAATAGAGAAGAAAAAATTCTTAAATTAATGGAAACAAATGAGCCAAAAGTTGGAACTGTTAAAAAAATCACATCTTACGGTATGTTTGTTGATTTAGGTGGAATTGATGGTTTAGTAAACTACAATGAGATCAGTTATAAAGGTCCAGTTAATCCTTCTGCTTATTATAAAGAGGGTGAAGAGGTAACTACAGTTATTAAATCTTACGATAAAGAGAAAGGTCACTTATCATTATCTATAAAAGAAGCTTTACCAAATCCTTGGGAAGAGATGAGAGATGCATTAGAAACTGGTGATACTATTACTGTAACTGTTTCTAACTTTGAATCTTATGGTGCATTTGTTGATTTAGGAAATGATATCGAAGGTTTATTACATATTTCAGAAATTAGCTGGGATAAAAATGTAAAAAATCCAAAAGATTACTTAGAGATTGGTCAAGAGATTAATGTTGAAGTTATCGATTTAGATTGTGATAAAAGAAGATTAAGAGTTTCTTTAAAATCATTACAACCAAAACCATTTGCTTCTTTTGTAAAAGAGAACAAAGTTGGTGATGTTGTTAAAGGTACAGTTGCTACATTAACTGATTTTGGAGCATTTATTAATCTTGGTACTGTTGATGGTTTACTTCATAATGAAGAAGCTACTTGGGAATCAAATGCTAAATGTAAAGATATCTACAAAAAAGGTGATGAGGTAGAAGTTAAAATCATCAAAATTGATAGAGAAAAAGAGAATATCTCTTTAAGTGTAAAAGCACTTCAAGATTCTCCAGCTCAAAAATTTGAAAATGAACATAGCAACGGTGATATTATCAAGTCTGTTGTAAAAGATATTAAAGATTTTGGTGTATTTGTTAAACTTGAAGATAACCTTGACGGACTTATTAGAAAAGAAGATCTTTTAAAAGTTGAAGAGGGTGAAGAGGAAGTTAAAATCGGTGATGAGATTGAAGCTGTTGTTGTTAATATTGATAAGCAAAGAAATAGAGTAAGGTTATCTGTAAGAAGATTAGCTTCACAAAAAGATAGAGATATATTAAAAACAGTTAATGATACATCATCAATGACTTTAGGTGATGCTTTAGCAGGTAAATTCTAATATTTTTAAAATATTAAATTGGAGAATATGATGAATAAACCTACAATTGTAGTATGTGACCATATCCATGAAAGTGGATTGGAGATACTTCAAAATACTAATGATATAAATTATGTATATGCAGCTGATATTGATAAGGTAGCCCTTTTAGATGTTGTCAAAGATGCTGATGTATGTATTACAAGAAGTTCAACAGATATTGATGAAAAGTTCTTAAGCGCAGCTGCTAATTTGAAAGCAGTTGTAAGGGCTGGAGTTGGTGTTGATAATGTTGATATTGAGGGTTGTAGTAAGAGAGGCGTTATAGCTATGAATGTACCTACAGCAAATACAATTGCTGCAACTGAACTTACTATGACACATATGCTTTCTTGTATGAGAAAGATGCCTTATGCTCATGCTCAATTAAAAGATCAAAGAATCTGGAAAAGAGAAGACTGGTACGGTCAAGAGCTTTATGGTAAAAAACTAGGTGTAATTGGTTTTGGTAATATTGGACATAGAGTAGCTCTTCGTGCTAAAGGTTTTGAGATGGATGTTGTTACTTATGACCCATATATTTCAGCTCACAAAGCTACCGATTTAGATGTTGAATATACAACAAACTTTGATGATATTTTATCTTGTGATATTATCACTATCCATACACCAAAAAATTCAGAAACATTAAATATGATCGGTGAAGAACAAATTGCTAAGATGAAAGATGGAGTTATCCTAATTAACTGTGCAAGAGGTGGATTATATAATGAAGATGCGCTTTATAATAATTTAAAAAGTGGTAAGATTGCAATGGCAGGTATTGATGTATTTACAAAAGAACCAGCTACAAATCATCCACTTTTAGATCTGAATAATATTACGGTAACAGCACATTTGGGTGCAAATACAGTTGAATCACAATTTAAAATTGCAACTCAAGCTGCTCAAAATGCTATTAAATCTGCTAGAGGTATTGGTTATCCCCATGCTTTAAATCTTCCTATTGATGAGTCTAAAATCCCATCATTTGTTAAGCCTTATTTAGAGTTGACACAAAAGATGGCATTTATGATTGCTCAGATGGATAAAAGTTCTATAGAATCTATTAAAATTGAAGCTGAGGGTGAAATCTCTGATTATCTTGATAGTTTAGAAACATTTGCTATAGTGGGTAGTTTAACACACTCTTTGTCAAATGAAAAAATTAACTATGTAAATGCAACATTTGTTGCAAATGAACGAGAGATTAAAGTTGATTCTTCAGTACATGCAAACAATAGTGCTTTTAAAAATCAAGTTACAGTAAAAATAACAACTTCTAATGGCGTTAATACTACAAGTGGTACAATTTTTGATGAAGAGGTTCAAAGAATTATTAAAATAAATGATTATCTAATGGATATTGAACCTTCTGGAAAAATGATACTTTTAACTAACTCTGATGTTCCAGGTGTAATTGGAAATGTTGGAAATATTCTAAGTGAAGATGGTATTAATATATCTGACTTTAGACTTGGTCGAAGTAAAGATGGAGCATTGGCTGTTATTATAGTTGATGAGGATGTTTCACATAATACACTTGAAAAATTACAAAATTTAGAAGCTGCTAGATCAGTTTCTTATGCACAAATATAGGGAGTAGGTATGGCATTAGGGATGAAAGACTTAAAAAAAGGTCTTAAAATTGAAGTTGACGGTATTCCATATAGAATTACAGATTATGCACATGTAAAGCCTGGAAAAGGTGCTGCATTTGTAAGATGTAAAATAAGAAATTTTTTAAATGGTAAAACTATAGAGAAAACTTTTCATGCAGGTGATAAGTTTGATACTCCTGATTTATCACAAAAAACTATGCAGTTTTTATATGATGATGGTGAGATGTTACAATTTATGGATACAACTACTTATGATCAAATCGGTCTATCACCGGATCAAGTTGGTGATGCCGAAAAATGGATCATAGATGGTGATAGTGTTGATATGATGTTTTTTAAAGGTGAAGCTATTACAGTTGAGCCAAATGCTACAGTTGAGATGACTATAGTTGAAACACCACCTAACTTTAAAGGTGACTCTCAAGGTGGTAAAAAACCTGCTACTTTAGAGTGTGGTGCTGTTGTACAAGTTCCATTTCACCTTCTTGAAGGTGATAAAATCAAATGTGATACTAAAACAGGTGACTACCTAGAAAAATGTAAATAACAATCTTTTCGCAGATTTTCTGCGATAAAGTTGTTTTTTCATCAGTCATATATTGACATATACTCTTTCTTTAAATACAACTTTCTCTTGAAACTATACGAAAATATTGTTATTTACTAAAGTTAAAATACTTTTATATCTCTTTTTTAAATACTATTTTAAATTCTGCTCCAATATATTCAACATCATTGTAGGTATATTTTTTATTAACTACAGTAAGTTCACTATCAAAACTATTTACAATAATTTGATAACTCATGTATAAGCCCAATCCTGTACCTTGTGATTGGTGTTTTGTTGTAAAATAAGCATCAAATATTTTGGATATTATATCACTTGGAATTCCACCTGCATTATCTTTTATAGAAAGAATTGCCTTATTATTTTCTTTGTATAGATCAATAAATATATATTTATGATCTATTTTCTTTGCTTTTAATATATCTTTTGCATTATTTAATATATTTATTATAACTTGCAGTAGTTCATTTTGATTTCCTGTAATATTAATATCTTCCATATTTAAAATAAAATCAATACTATTATTAGTAAATACTTTACCAAACATAGCTAAGTTTTTATCAATTATATCTTTTATATTAAAAATTGAATCTTTTTTTACAGGTTTTAAAAAGTTTTGAAAATCATCAATTGTATGTGAAAGATACTGCGAAGAAACAATTAAAGCATCTAAATCGTTTATTGCTTCTTCTTTGCTAAATATATCATGTTCTATTTTCAGTTGTATACCACTTGCTGAAGCAGTTATAACACTTAAAGGCTGTCTCCATTGATGGGCAATATTTCCAATCATTTCACCCATTGCAGCCATTTTAGATTGTGAGAAAAGTATTTTATCTTTTTTTGAATTTTCAATAATTGCAATTTCTATTCTCTTTTCAAGATTCTGATTTAACTCTTCTAATTCTTTTGTTTTTAATTTTACTTGTCTTTCTAGTTCATTATTTGATTGTAATAAAATATATTGTCTATATATAAAAAATATTGCTATTATTAAAACAACAATTAAAATATTCCAAACTATTTGATAATCAATTGATTTATCATATTTAATTGCAATCCATTTATTTAAAATCTTTTGCTTACTGCTATTATCTAAATTATTTACTAGTTTATTTAAAATTGAAAATAAAACTTTATCATCGTTTCTAACACCAATTCCTAGTTCCCATCTTTCATCAAACTTTCCAGCAATTTTTAGTTCACCAGTAAATTTATTTTGAAACATAAGACCAATACTAGCTAAAGTACCTATATAACCAAATAGTTCACCTTTATTAACTTTTGATAAACCATCATCAATATTTTTAACTTCTATTATATTTAACATTGGGTATTTATTTTTTAAAATCTCTACAAAAGCATAACCTTTTGGTATACCTATTTTTTTATCTTTTAATGTTGAAATGTCATTTACAAAAGGTACATCTGGTTTTGTAGCAATCACAAGTGGAATACTTAAATAAGGTTTTGTAAATTTAAGGTATTTTTTTCGTTTAGGTGTCTCCATAGCTAAAGATAAAATATCACATTTTCTACTTTTTGCAAACTCTATAGATTGTGACCAAGAGGTTGTAATAATTGGTTTTATATTTATACCTAAATTTTTTTCAAATATTTTAAAATAATCAGCAGTCATACCTATATGTTTTTCATTTTCAAACTTTTCATATGGCATCCAATTTGGGTCTATACACATAGTTATCATTTTTTTGTTTTTTAGATATTCTTTTTCCTCTTTTGTTAAGAGATTATTTTTAGTCTTTTTTATACCAAGCCATTTTAGTTCTAATTTGTCAATCTCTTTTTGAGTTATACTATCCATCGCTTTTTGTAAAATATCTCTTAATATAGGTTGATTAAGTGGTGTACCAATATTCAAGTTTGCAGTAAGTTCAGTATCATTAATAGTATGAGAATACTTTAATGCTAAACCATTGCGTTTTATTAAATAATTTACAACAGCACTATTATCTACTATCGCATCAGCCTTTCCATCTAACACAGCTAAAATAGTATCATAAATATTTTTTTGAATATTTAATTTAATATTTGGATAATTTTTTACTAAATATGAGTGTATAAAAAAATCTTTTGGGACTGAAACTATTTTACCATTTAAATCATCAAGTGTTTTTATATTTTTATGATTTGTATAAATATGTTTTGGAGCTGTTATGTATTTACTAGTAAAATTAACAAACTCCCTTCTTTTGGAAGTGTTTTTAATATTTAGGATCACATCAATTTGTTCATTTTTTATCATTGATAAAAACTGCGACCAAGTGTAACCGCTAATATACTTCACTTCAATACCTAGCTTTGATGCTAGTAAATTCATATATTCTATTGAATATCCAGTTGGTTTACCATTTATATTAAAATTGTATGGTGGCGAATTTTGTTCATTGTGTACTGTTATTGTTTTATGTGTTCGTAAATACTCTTTTTCTTTTATTGTTAATTTTACTTTATTGTTAATTGGCTTACATATAAAAGCATCTAAATTAATTTTATTTTTTGTCAATCCCATAAGATTATAAATATCATATATTCTTTGAATTTTATTTTTATCAATATCTCCTAGTGGAGTAAGATCTTGATATGCTAATTGCATCAATATTTGAGCTTCAAACAATAATGCTTCTTTTGTCTTCTTTTGTGTATTGTATTTTTTTAAGATTAATTCAATAGTTTCATCTATATTTTCAAAAGCATATCTCCACCCTTTTATAGAAGCTTCTTGAAATTTTTTTACTTTATCAGGATTATTTTTTAATATTTTAGTAGATGTAAAAAGAATATTATTATAAAAATCAAATCCATAGTCTTTAGGATTCCAAATATCATATTTTATACCAGCATTGTCTAATTTATATAGTTCATTTGATATATATGCAGAAAAAATATCGGTATGTCCATCTATTAAATCATTTATATTAAATGAAGGTTTAATAATATTAATATCCTTAGTTTTAATATTTTCAGAATATAACATACTAAGCAGTGGTGCAGTTTTAATTGCATCATTTTCTATCATAATCTTTTTATTTTTAAAGTCATTAATAGAGTTGATTTTTGATGATTTTAAACTAACTAATACATGTGGTGAAGATTGAAAAATTGCATTAAGTAAGACAATATTTGCACCATTTGATCTATCAAGTATTATACTAGGATATGAAACACCAAAAGTAGATTCGCCATCTTCCACAAGTTTTGTTATATTATCGCCAAATTTGAACTCTTTTAGTTCAATCTCAAGTCCAGCATCTTTATAAAACCCTTTCTCTTTTGCCATATAAAAACCAGCAAATTCAAATTGATGTTTCCATAAAAGTTGTAAAGATACCTTCTCTACTTGTTCAGATAATAAGGTTGTACAAAAAAGTACCAATAATAATAAAGTTTTATATATATTCATACAATATTATATCACTTTATTTGTTAAATTTATTGTATCTTGAGTTATTATTTCTCTGTTTTTGACTATTTTGTAATCTATTATTAATATATTCCATCTTTTGTGTTACAACATCTTTTTGTTTCTGTTTTTTCATTGGGTCTTTTTCTACAAATATTTTCTCTCTAGTCCAAGGATCTAACTCTGTATAATACATCAAAGTTGAATATGTAGATGGTGTTGGTGTGAACACTTGTACTTGTTCTGGATTAA
>JAYEOQ010000136.1:0-2714 GCA_034723215.1 Campylobacterota bacterium
AGTTCTATAGTCTTCTCTTCTATTTGACCTTCAAGATTTTTATTTGCTTCTATTAATCTATTTCTTAAAAAAGTTGATTCTACGACCAATTGTATTGTTTCAACAAGATCGTGTAGATTTAAAGGTTTACTTACATAGCCTCTAACTCTTAAATTTATAGCATGCTTTAAAAAATCTGCATCATTATGTGCAGTGGTTACAATTGTAGGTATTGTATAATCAATTTTATAAATCTCTTCAATCATCTCCAATCCATCCATTTTTGGCATATTTATATCTGTAATAACTAAATCAAAAGGGTCCAATAATGATTTTTCTCCATTATGCTTTTCAAAAACTTCTAATCCCTCTTTACCATGGGATGCTAACACTACACTGTTAACAAACTTTTTCAATACATTAGATGTTAGAGTTCTAACCTCTTCTTCATCCTCTACATATAAAACATTTATTTTTTTAAGTATACTTTTATCCAAATTACTTTCCTCTAGCCAAAGATCTTCAATGCATGTTGAAGATCCTCTTTTGTATCTATTCCAAAACTTCTTGACTCAACTTTGACCATATTTATTTTATTATTATTTGATATAACTCTTAATTGTTCCAATTTTTCAGTCTCCTCCAATATTGAAGATTCTAAAGAACAAAAATAATTTAAACTACTTTTTGTAAAACCATAAATACCCAAATGACCTTTATACAAAGTATCATCATAATGATCTCTATGATATGGTACTTTACTTCTTGAGAAGTATATCGCATCACTATTTTCATCACATACAACTTTTACATGATTTGGGTCATCGGCTAAGTTTGAACTAATATCTTTATAACAACTTACCATTGTAAATGTTTGTTTTTTTAACTCAACAACTCTATTTATAACAGCTTGCACTACATCTGGTTCTATAAAAGGCTCATCTGCTTGTACATTTACAACTATCTCATCATCACTAAGTCCCAAGATATTTACAGCTTCATTTATTCTATCTGTTCCACTTTGATGTGAAGTTGATGTCATAACTGCTTTTATATCGTGTTGTTTAGCTAATTCTACAACCTCTTGAGAATCTGTAGCAATAACAACTTCATCTAAAGACTCAACTCTTTTTGCTGTTCTTATTACCATAGGTAAGCCCAAAATATCAACTAATATTTTATTTTCAAATCTACTACTATTTAATCTTGCTGGTATTATTATCATATTTTATCCTATTGGTAATACTACAGTGAAAACTACAATATTATCATCTTTATTTTGAACTTCTATCTTACCTTTTAGGTGAAGTTCTATAATCATTTTAGATATATACAAGCTAAGCCCTACTCCATTTCTAGTCTCTTTTGTACTAAAATAAGGTTCAAATATATCTTCCATTAAGTTTTCAGGTATATTACCACCATTATTTGATATTTCAACTTTTATATTTTTATCTTCTTCAAAAGTTTTTATTTTAATAAACTTTTTATCATCAGATTCAAATCTCTCTATCGCCTCTTTTGCATTATCTAAAATAGATGCTATTGATGCTGATAATTCATTTTCATATGTTTTAAATTCAATAGTTGATATTAACTCTTCTGTTATATTATCATTTGATACTGTTGATATATTTATAGCTCTTTGGCAAATATCATTAATAAAAGCTATTTTTTTATCACCTTGGAGTTCTGTAATATATTGGAATTTATTTATAATATTTGACAACCCCTCTATATTTGTCTGCATCCCTTCAAGGATAGGTACTGCTTCATCTTTTGGAACACCATCATCTGAAAATTGATAAGAAAATAGTAGGTTTTGAGCCTCTAAAGAGATAGTATTTAAAGGTTGTCTCCACTCATGAGCTACAGTTCTCATTGTATCACCCATAATTTTTAATTTTGCTTCATTATCAACAATAGTCTCTTCTAGTATCTCTTTATTTTGTTCAAGCTTAATCTTACCTGTCATATCAAACATAACAGCAGAATAACCAGTAACATCACCATATTTATTATTTATAGGCTTGATAATAGCATCAACCCAAATCTTTTCACCATATTTATTTTTACTAGCAATTATCCCATTCCATTGACCATTTATAATAATTTCTGACCAGATAGTAGCCTCTAAATCATCTTCATTTAAAGATGAATGGCTCATAAGTTTATAAGATTTACCTAGAAGTTCATTTTCACTAAACAAACAAAGTCTACAAAAAGCCTCACTCACTTTTGTAAATACTCCATCTTTATCAACATGTACTTGGATAACATATTTGTCAAATGTCTCATGGTCTGATATACTTTGTGTAATATCATTTGCATTTATAACGATATACTTTTTATTTAACATTAATTTAATAGAAACATCAAGATAAACAATAGCTTTATCTCGTCTCATACAAGATACTCTTATACTGTTTGTATATTCATTTTCATAATTTTTTCGCAATAACTCTTTAAATTCTGATTTATATTTTGGTAATAACAAACTTTCAAATTTTATCTGTAATAACTCCTGCTCTTTAAAACCTAAGATTGGTGTAAAAGCATTGTTTACATATATGAATCTACTAGTTTGGTCTATGATACCTATACCATTCCAAGAGTTATTTATAATCTCTTTTAACTCTTGAGTGTTTTTATCTATAACTGTATTGTCTGACATTTTAGAACGATCCTCTTAATATGATTCTTATTTATTTTATCATATTTTGATATAAAACTAA
>JAYEOQ010000137.1:0-2713 GCA_034723215.1 Campylobacterota bacterium
GGTTTTTTGATAGTAATAGAAGAAAAGTCAATAAAGAATTATTGAACAGAATAAAAAAAGGTTAAATATTTGAATTTTACAAACAAAGAACTTATTATATTCGACTTAGATGGTACACTTATTGAAAAAAGGTTCCTTGGTTAGGGACCTTTTTTTATGCCTAAAAACTTAATTATTAGTTCAAAAATAATCATATTATTCTTCCTTAAATTCAATAAGAGTTGGGAGTTTATTTATCTCTATAGGTTCTATTTTCATAATATCAGCTAATGAACTACTAGCAGATGTTAATAGATATTCAAAGTTGTTATTAAAAGTAGCCTCTTTAATAACATAAATCTCATCACCGGGTACTTCAAATATAAACCCACCATTTAGTGGCATATGACTTATTACAACACTATAATGCCCTTTAATGATTGATTCATTTGTATTGTACATCAATCCTATGTTATAATTGTTTTGTCCAAATCCTTTTATAGCTACAATCAAAACATCTTTTTTCCCAGATTTTGCAGAATTAAATAGATTTATAAAATCGGTAAGATTTTTATAAAATGGAATTTTATGTATTATTTTATTTATCCAATCTCCAAATACAGTATTTAGTATATAGCCAACTGCATAAGATAATAAAACTATAGAAACTATACCTAAGGCAAATATCAATACTAAATATTCATCAGAGTTAAGTCCAATAAAATCAACAATATTCTTATTTACAATGATTAGCTTGTCAAGTAAAACTTTAGATAATATTAATATTACAATTATTGGAATTAACCAAAATAAACCTTGTATAGTTGTTTTTAAAAATCTGTTATCTTTCATTACTATCCTTCGTGTAGTGTATTATTAGTATTAAAATATTATTTTTTCATTTCCTATATCTCTATTTTGCATCTCAGTATTATTTTTTTGTAAAGGTATATTTGAAATTTCTGTAAAAATCTCTTTTTTATTATTATAATAACTTTCAAAAACTGTTTTAGGTTTTATAAACTTTCTTTGAATCTCTGGATGTAGTTTTAGCCACTCATCATAAAAATATTTAAATGCAGGTGCAGCTGTTCTTCCACCTGTTTCAGTTTTTTTCATTGGTTTATTATCATCATTCCCATACCATACAATAGTTTGTAAAGTAGGTGAGTATCCACAAAACCAGGCATCAATATTGTTATTTGTTGTACCTGTTTTTCCAACCGTCTCAAGACCATCTACTCTTGCATTTCTACCTGTACCACCTTTTACAACATCATGAAGTATTGATGTCATTAGATATGTTTGCGCAGATGATGTAATATATGATTCATCTTTTTCAAAACTTAACTTTTCATCATATCTATTTTTAATAGTTGATATTAAATAAGGCTTTACTATAATTCCATTATTTGAAAATAGTGTATATTTTTGGCTTAAATCAAGTGGTGATATTCCAAAACTACCAAGCGTTATTGATAAATCATAAGGGATATCCTTAAAGCCAAATCTCAGTAACTCTTTATAAAGTATATCTATACCTATCTCATTTACAAGATTTATTGTTGCTAAGTTTCTTGAGTGAACAAGTGCATATCTTAATGATACTAAGCCTTTGTAATCTTTCTCATAATTTCTTGGTTGCCAAGTTTTATCTTCATTACTGTCTGATTTATATTTGTATGTTCGTGATATATCTATTAGGTTACTTGCTGTTGAGTAGCCAAGATTTAATGCAACTTGATAAATAAAAGGTTTAGCAGCACTTCCTGGTTGTCTTAAACTTTGTGTTGCTCTATTAAATGATGATTTAGAATAATCAACTCCACCAACCATCGCTAAAATTGCACCTGAATGGTTATCTAAAGTAACTATTGCACCATTTAAGGTTTTTGTTGTACTCTCATTCGTATCAACATTTAAATCTCTCTTTTTTATTCTTTCATATCCAAAATTTAAAGCATCTTTTGCAATTTGTTGTGCTTCAAAATCAATAGTTAGTGATATTTTATATCCGCCAGTTCTTAGATCATTTAGATCATTTTTTAACTCTTTTATTGCACTATCTATAATATATGGTGCTTTATTCTGAGAAAGTGTTTCATTATAAACCACAGGGATATAGTTAATAGCTTTTGTATATTTTTCATCATTTATCCAACCTAAAGTTTTTAGTCTATTGATAACTTGATTTCCTCTAATTAGAGCATATTTTAAATTTTTGGTAGGGTCATAAAAACTAGGTGCTCTAGGAAGCCCTACTAATATTGCTATCTCTTTTTGATTTAATTGGTCTAACTCTTTATGAAAATATCCTAATGCAGCAGTTTTAATCCCATAGTATCCATGTCCAAAATATACTTGGTTTAGGTATCTTTCTAAAATCTCCTCTTTGGTTAAAAGAGTTTCCAGTCTAAGTGCTAACAATACCTCTTTTATTTTTCGTATTATTTTTTTATCTCGACTTAAAATCATTGTTTTAACTAACTGTTGAGTTAATGTACTTGCACCCTCTACTAATGCCATAGCTTTAATATCTTTTGCAATAGCTCTTATAATTGCATCTATATTTATACCACTATGTTCAAAAAAGTTGGTATCTTCAATAGCAACCAATGATTCTATGATACTTGGTGGGATATTGTTGTATTTTACATAAAGACGATGTTCATTATCAAATATATTACCTAGATGTTTATGGTTTTTATCAAAAAATTGTGTAGTTAATCTTGGT
>JAYEOQ010000138.1:0-13198 GCA_034723215.1 Campylobacterota bacterium
TCATAAATACCCTCCATATAATGTCGTAAATATATTTTATATTCACTATTTATAGCCAAAACTTTTTGAGGAATTTTATACCAATCTTCAGCCTTATGATAAATACATATGGCTAAAACTGGTTTATCTCTTTTGATTGTACCAATCGCTCCATCTATTGCATCTTGTTCTGCACCCTCTATATCAAGTTTTATAAAATCTATTTTTTGTCCTCGTTCATGTGGAGTTACACCATTAATAATATTATCAATAGTATCTAGGTTTTGAGCTTGATAGTTATGGTCGCAACTATTTTGGTCACCACTTATATTTAAGGTAACCTTTTTATTAGATATGCCACAATTTATAAACTCGATATTTTTAATATCTCCAAAACTTTTTTTTGCAATATTCATATGTAAAACACTAGGTTCTACCATATAAATCTTTTTAAAATCTGGATAGTTTTTCATAATAGTTGGTAAGGTATCCCCAATATATCCTCCACCATCTAAAAAAGTTATATTTTTAATCTCTGGGACTATATCTTTATCAAAATATTGACCTTCGTGATCATTTGTAAAACCATCCATAAAGTTATAGTCAAATGATATTTTAAAGTTTATCACTTTTTCAAATATCTCTTTTGATTTTTTATCTTCAAGTAGATCATAAACTTCACTATATTTATCTCTATTTTGTTTAAAATCATCTTCAAAGTCCATAATAAAAGGGGGATTTGGTAGATTAAGTGAACTGTATTTATAAAGAGCTAAATAATTAAAGTTTATAAATCCCATCTCATTTAGTCTATTTTTAACCTCAAGTGGGCTTCCAGATGCCGTAGATAAAATAAGAGCATCTTTTGGTACATCTTCAATTTGTAATATATTTTTCTTTTTTGAACTATGAACTCTTGTAAAATCATCAATGATACCATCTACATCAATTAGTTTTGAGATTGCCTTTGTAAACTTATTTATCCCTAAAATATACCTCTTTGTATTTGCAGATGAGATAAAAATATCTACTAACTTTTTATCTTTTTTATTTACATAATCAAAATCAACTAAATTATTCAAAAAAATCCTTTTATTGGCTATAATATTAAAATGAATGATAACATAAATTTTAAACTAAACGCCACAACTGTAGAAAACTTAAATATTTTTAGTGAGATACTAAAAAAAGACCATAGTACAATTTTAAATGAAGCACTAGAGCAATACTTTGAAACTCAACAACAAAAATTACTTGAAAAAAACTTAGAGGATGAAAATGCTATGACAAATTTAGACTTTGATGAATTTTGGGACGATGTGGATATTTAATACTATATTTTTATTTATTCTTATTAAAGCCCCTAACTAAGAAAAGCTAAATAAAACTTAGATATAATCGTGAAAATTAAAAGTAAATTAAATAGATAGGAAATATATATTATGAGAGATTGGTTAGATAAATATAAAGATGATGCAGTTAGAACTCAAATGTATTATGCAAAACAGGGTCGTATCACAGAAGAGATGCAGTATGTTGCAGAGGTAGAAAACCTTGACCCAGAGTTAGTAAGAAGTGAGATTGCAAGAGGTCGTATGATAATCCCTGCAAATATCAATCACAAAAATATGAAGCCAATGGCTATAGGTATCGCATCACTATGTAAAATAAATGCAAATATCGGTTCATCAGCATTAGCATCTGATATAGATGGCGAGTTAGAAAAAGTTGATATGTGTTTAAAATATGGTGCAGATACTATTATGGATTTAAGTACTGGTGGAAATCTTGATGATATTAGAAAAGCTGTTATAAACCATAGTTCAGTACCTATAGGTACCGTTCCTATGTATCAGATTATTGCTGATTGTAACGATGATATTAAACAACTTACAATAGAATCTATGCTTAAAACAATAGAAAAACAAGCGATTCAAGGTGTAAGTTATATCACTATCCATGCTGGATTTTTACTTGAAAATATGCCATTAATCGCACAAAGAAAAATGGGAATCGTTTCAAGAGGTGGTTCACTTATGGCATCTTGGATGATGCACTATCATAAAGAAAATCCTTTTTATGAAGCGTATGATGATATTTTAGATATTTGTGCTAAATATGATGTTGCTTTATCTCTAGGTGATAGTTTAAGACCTGGTTGTTTAGCTGATGCTTCTGATCCTGCTCAATTAAATGAGTTAAAAGTTTTAGGTGAACTTACACTAAAAGCGTGGGAAAAAGATGTTCAAGTTATGATAGAGGGTCCAGGACATGTACCTTTAAATGAGATTGAAAGAAATATGAAGCTTGAGAGAGAATATTGTTATGAAGCTCCATTTTACATCTTAGGACCATTAGTTACTGATATTGGTGCTGGATATGACCATATCACTTCTGCAATAGGTGCAGCTGTTGGTGGTTGGCATGGTTGTAGTATGCTTTGTTATGTAACACCAAAAGAGCATTTAGGACTTCCAAATGCTGAAGATGTAAGAGTTGGAATCATCTCATATAAGATAGCAGCTCATGCAGCAGATATAGCTAGAGGTAGAAAAGGTGCTACAGATATAGATGATGAGATGTCAGATGCTAGATATAATTTTGATTGGAATAAACAATTTGAACTGGCACTAGATGGTGATAGAGCAAAAGAGTATCACGATGAAACACTACCTCAAGATGTATTTAAAGAGGCAGAATTTTGTTCTATGTGTGGACCTAAATTTTGTTCTTATAAAATTACAAGAGAGATTGTTGAAAATCATCCAAATTTAGTGGATCAATAGACTAAAATATACACTTAAATAGTTCAAATAAGACTAATTTTATCTTATTTGAATTATAATACAATATAAAAATTATTATAAGGAAATAAAATGGCAACAATTGCTGATATTAATGAAAAATTAAAATCTGTAACATATCCAGGATTTACAAAATCTATTATTGATTTTGGATTTGTTAAAGATATTGATTTAAATGGAGATGATGTAACTATATCTGTTGAGATAACTTCATCTGCTCCAGAAGTAGAAAAAAGTTTAATAGAAGATATTACAAAAGAGTTAAAAGTTTTAGGATTAAACGATATCAGAGTAGCAGTATCAAAACCTCAAGCTCCACAACAAAGTAGTAATTCACAAAGTGGTAAAAATATAGCTCCACAGGTTAAAAACTTTATTATGGTAAGTTCAGGGAAAGGTGGAGTTGGAAAATCTACAACATCAGTAAATCTTGCTGTTGCTCTTGCTATGCAAGGTAAAAAAGTTGGACTTTTAGATGCAGATATTTATGGACCAAATATACCTCGTATGATTGGTTTAGAGGGTGCTGAACCACAAATAGAAGGAAGTAAAGTTATCCCTTTTAAAGCATATGGTATTGAAGTTATGTCTATGGGAAGTTTAGTAGATCAAGGTCAAGCTTTAATGTGGAGAGGGGCAATGGTTATGAAAGCTATTACTCAACTATTACAAGATATCGCTTGGGGTGCATTAGACTGTTTAGTTATAGATATGCCTCCAGGGACTGGTGATGCACAACTTACTTTAGCACAAAGTGTCCCTGTAGCTGCTGGTATTAATGTTACTACTCCTCAACATGTTGCTCTTGATGATTCAAAAAGAAGTTTAGATATGTTTAAAAAACTTCATATTCCAGTAGCTGGAATTGTTGAAAATATGTCTGGATTTGTTTGCCCTAAATGTGGTGAAGAATCTGATATTTTTGGAGCTGGGACTTGTGAAGATTTAGCTAAAGAGTATGATACGCAAGTTATAGCAAATATACCTATTGAACCATCAATTAGAGTTGGTGGAGATGAAGGTAAACCAGTAGTATACTTCTATCCAGATTCTGCAAGTGGAAAAAGATATTTAAAAGCAGCAGAGATGTTATGGGAAAATATTGAAAAGTCAAATAAAGATGGTTCAATAGATAATTCATCTATACAACCAACTATGCCTGCAGGTGTAAGTGCTTGTAGTACGCAAGGTCAAGCTCATAAAGCACAGCAAGAAGCACAAAAATCAGCAGGTGGATGTGGTTCTCATAGTGGAGATGGTCAAGGTGGATGTGGTTGTAGCCACTAAACTTTAGGTAACCACTTATTTAAAAGGCTTGAAATTTAATTTCAAGCCTTTTTTTATAGCTAAATTTTGTAAGCATAATATGTGTATAATACTGAAAATAAAAATTATATATTTATAACTTAAATAATTTTAAATAAAAAGGTACAATAGATGAAAATTGAACTACTACAACACTCAAACTTAAAAATATGTGCGCATGCTATTAGAACTTGTTGGCAAAGTTTTGATAAAAGTGATGAGGGTGGAGAAAAAGATAAAGAGTTAATAGATAGAGTTGGAAATAAGTTTAAACATGCATCAACTTTAGAACACTTAACTTATACTTTTTATATAAGTGGTGTTAGTCGTGCTTTACTTCAAGAATTAGCACGACATAGAATGGCTAGCCCAAGTGTTAAATCAACAAGATATACTCTAAAAGAGTTAAAAGATGAGACAAGCTTTACAGATGGTATGAGTATGGTTGAACTTAAATCTAAGTATAGATCAAAAGCAGATGTTTACTCTGATAAACATATGGTAAGAGCATCTAAATATTTAGTTTGGACTGACGAGTTAGGTGTAGATTTTTCATCTATAGTAGCTTTGGAAAATTTAAGAATTATGCTTCTTGAAGGTGTATCTAATGATAAAGCAAAGTATTGTTTACCTGAGAGTTATAAAACAGAATTAACTTGGACAATAAACGCTAGAAGTTTGCAAAATTTTATATATTTAAGAAGTAGTAAATCTGCACTTTGGGAGATTAGAGATTTAGCAAATAAACTCTATGAGATTTTACCAGAAGAACATAGATACCTATTTAACAACTCTATTGTTAAAGATGATTAGATAATTATACCATAACCATTCGAAGAGTGGTTTTGGATTATTTCACTACAAGGTAGTATCTTTTTTAGTTTAGATACAAGTTGTCTAGTATGTCCATTCGCAAAATTTTCACCCCATACTGCTAATTCAATCTCATTTGTACTAACCATTTCACCCTTATTTTTAACCAAAATATCAAGTAGATTAGCCTCTTTTTTAGTTAATTTTATAGAATCATTTTTATAATTTACTACTCTATTTTTACTATGATAATAACAATCATTAGTAAGTTTAATTTGATTTTTGATTTTTGATTCAAAAATAACTTTTATCTTTGCAATTATCTCTCTTAAATCAAATGGTTTTTTTATATAATCATTACAACCTAAATTATAAGCTTCAAGTATAGTATCAATATTATCATCACCACTAATTATAAATACCTTAGCATCTATATTAACCGATTTAATTCTTTTTATAAGCTCCAAACCATTTAAATTTGGCAAATTTATATCTACTAAATACAAATCAAAAAATTGATCAACTTTACTAAATGCAACTTTCCCATCACAACAAGAAGTTACATCGTAACCCAACTTTATAAATGTATCAGTCATATAATGGTTTAAATCTTCATTATCTTCTACTAAAAATATTTTCATAAGGTAAGTTTATCAGAAATAATATTAAACTAAATTAAAATAATTATTTAAAATAATTCTATAGTCTTTGACAATGTGTTAAACCAACAGCAATTGCATCAGTTATATCAAGAGGTTTTATCTCTTTTTTAATATTTAATAATCTTCTAATCATAAAAGATACTTGCTCTTTTGTAGCTTTTCCATTACCTGTAACTGCTTTTTTAACTTGTAATGGTGTATATTCACTAAAATTACCAATTTCAAGTAATACTTTTAAACTTAATGCTCCTCTAAACTGAGCAAGTTTTATAACTGATTTTGGATTATGTGCAAAAAATATATCCTCTATTGCTACTTCATCTATTGTATGATTTTTTAAAATCAGATCTATAGCCTCTACAAGTTCCATTATTTGTTCTTGTAATACTCTTGATTTAATTTTTATCAATCCAGCTTCAACTAATTTTGGTTTTTTCACTTTATTATTCACATCTAAAATTGCATAACCACAATTGATAGTACCAGGATCTATAGCTAAAACTTTAATATTATCCACTTTATTCACACCTAACTTTTTTATAATTCACATAATTCACATCACATATAGATTCTATAATACCACATTTTTACTTTTTTTGGATATAATAATATAGATATTAAAATAGGATGAATTTTACTTTGACAACAAAAGATATATTATCAGCACTTGAGAGTGAAGTATCTCAAAATGATTTTGACAGATACTTAAAACAACTTATATATAAAAAAACTAGTTCTAGTGATGAATTGGCTGTGTTTGAGGTACATAATAAATTTATAGCAAATTTTATAAAAACAAAATTTTCTACAATTATTCAAGATCTATTTGAAAAAACTACAAATATAAGACCATCAATTGAAGTAAAAATAACTGGTGAAAGAAGAAGAACTAAAAAAGAGATAATAAATGATAAAATTCAAAATAATACACCTCAAAGTACTATTTTAAATCAATCATATACTTTTGATTCTTTTGTTGTTGGAAGCTCAAATCAGATGGCATATACAGCATCAAAAGCAGTTGCCGAAAAACCAGGAGTTTTATATAATCCATTATTTATATATGGAGGTACTGGATTAGGAAAAACACATCTTCTTCAAGCTATTGGAAATGATGCAGTTGAGAAAGAAAAAAATGTTATCTATGTTACAGTAGAGCAGTTTATGAACGATTTTTTATTTAGTATGAAAAATAAAAATATGGAACATTTTAAATCAAAATATAGACAATGTGATATGTTACTTATAGATGATATACAATTTTTAAGTGGTAAAGAGACAACTCAAGAGGAGTTTTTTCACACTTTTAATGAACTTCATACAGCAAATAAACAGATAGTTTTAACAGCAGATAAACTACCATCTCAAATAGCAGGACTTGAGGAGAGATTAAAAAGTAGATTTGAACATGGTTTAAAATCTCATATTCAAGCACCAGAGTTAGAAACAAAAATTTTAATTATTGAGAAAAAAAGCGAACTTAACGGTATTGTTTTGACTAAAGAGATTATAAATTATATTGCTACAAACTTAGATAGTTCAGTTAGAGAGATAGAGGGTGTGTTGATTCAAATAAATGCAACAGCTACTTTAGTTGGAAAAAATATAACAATAGAACTTGTTAAAGATATATTAAAAGAACAGATAAAACAAAGTAAAGAGAATATTAAATTAACAGATATTATAACAATAGTATCTAATGAATTAAATATTAAACCATCAGATCTAAAATCATCAAAAAGAACTGTAAATGTTGTTAATGGTAGAAGAATTGTTATTTTTCTAGCAAAAGAGTTAACAGTTAACTCTTTTGGTGCAATTGCTCAGTTTTTAAATATGAAAGATCATTCATCAGTATCTAAAAATATTGCTAAAGCTAATGAATTAAGAGAAAAAGATGAAAACTTTAAATTGATTATTGACAATTTAAAAAACAAAATTATAAATAAGGATTATTAGAAGTATTAAAATTTAATGTGAATAGATGTGAATAAAAAAGAACACTTATAATCATCTAAGATAGTATATAAACAGAGTGTTTTTTAACTGTTTTCATCTATTCACATCACCTACTGCTAATACTACTTATTAATATAAATAAAAAGGAAAAAAATGAAATTTACAATAGCTAAAAATATTATTGAAAATATTGTATCTTCGATGCAACCATTTTTAAATAAAAAAGATTCAAGTTCTATAACTTCACATATATATCTAGAAGTTTTAAATGCTAACTTAATAATAAAATCTACAGATTATGAGATGGGTTGCCAAGCTCATGTATCTGATATAAAAGATATTATAGATGGTAAAGCAACAGTAAATGGAAGTAACTTTTTAAATATAATTAGAAGACTAAAAGATGATGATATTATATTTGAAGTGATTGATAACAATTTAAATATAAAGCAAAAAAGATCAAGCTTTAAACTTCCAATGTATGATCCAAATGAATATCCATCATTTCCAGCTTTAGAAAATTTAAAACAATTAGATATAAATACTATTAATTTAATTAACTGTATTAAAAAAATAACTCCAGCAATAGATAACAATAATCCAAAGTTTGAATTAAATGGTGCTTTAATAGATATAAAGTCTCAAAAAATTAATTTTGTTTCAACTGATACAAGAAGATTGGCAGTATCTTATTTAGAAAATATATCAAATGAAGAGACACAAATAATAATACCAAAAAAAGCAATTATAGAGATACAAAAACTTTTTTTAGATGAATCAAGTATAAAATATGATGATACAAATTTAGTAGTTTCAAATAATAACTATACATTTTTTACAAAACTTTTAAATGGTAAATTTCCAGATTATGAGAGAATAATACCAAACAGTTTAAAATACAACTTTTCATTATCAAAAAGTTTACTAATAGAAGCGATAAAACTTGTAACATCAATAGAATCAAAAATTAAAATCACTTTTAATAGTGATGCAATTATATTTGAATCTTTGGATGATGATAGTGAATCAAAAACACAAATTGATTCAAATTTAGATATAGATGAGAGTTTTTATATAGCTGTAAATAGTAAATATATTTTAGACTTTTTAAGTAGTACAAATAGTGAAAATATAACTGTAGGTTTCAATGAATCAAATTTACCATTTTATTTAGAAGATGGTAACTTTATAACTATTGTAATGCCAATAGTATTAGATAAGTAAGGATAATAGATGAGCGAAGAGATAGAAAAAATAGAACAAAAAGAGGATAATTACGGTGCTAGTAATATTAAAGTTCTTAAAGGGCTTGAAGCTGTAAGAAAACGACCAGGTATGTATATTGGTGATACTAATGAAAATGGTCTTCATCATATGGTTTATGAGGTTGTAGATAACTCTATTGATGAGGCTATGGCTGGATTTTGTGATACTATTAAAGTAACTATTACTAAATCAAACTCTATTATTGTTTCTGATAATGCAAGGGGAATCCCAACTGATATTCATCAAGGTGAAAATGTAAGTGCAGCTACTGTTGCTCTTACAGTTTTACATGCTGGTGGTAAGTTTGATAAAGATACATATCAAGTATCTGGTGGACTTCATGGAGTTGGTGTATCTGTTGTAAATGCATTATCATCTGAACTTAAAATGACTATCCATAGAGGTGAAGAGATTCACTATCAAGAGTTTCACGAGGGTAAATATGATAAGCCTCTTGAAGTTATAGGAAGCTGTAAAAAAACAGGTACAACAATAGAGTTTCAACCAGATGCTACTATATTTGAAGTTACAGAATATTCTTATGAGATATTAGCTAAAAGATTTAGAGAGGTTGCATATTTAAATCCTTCTATTACTATTGAATTAGCTGATAAAAGAGATGGTAAAAAAGAGATTTTCCATTTTAAAGGTGGTATTAAACAATTTGTTGAAGATACAAATAAATCAAAACCTATCACTGATGCAATCTCTTTTAGTGCAAAAGAGGATGGTGTAGAGGTTGATATCGCTTTAATGTATAACGATACATATACAGGAAATACAAAATCTTTTGTAAACAATATCCATACAGTAGATGGGGGAACTCATGAAGCAGGTTTTAGAGATGGTTTAACACGAGCTATTAGAAAATATCTAAAAGCAAATGCAAATGCAAAAGATAAAGATGCAAAACTTGATGGAAATGACACAAGAGAAGGTTTAGTAGCTGTTGTAAGTGTAAGAGTTCCAGAGCCACAATTTGAGGGTCAAACAAAAGGTAAACTTGGAAGTTCATATGTAAAACCTATTTGTCAAAAACTTACATTTGAGATGTTAAGTAAATATCTTGAAGAGAATCCAGTTCAAGCAAAACTTGTAATGGAAAAATCTTTAATGGCGGCAAGAGGTAGGGAGGCTGCTAAAAAAGCAAGAGAGCTTACAAGAAAAACTGATAATATGTCTGTTGGAACTCTTCCAGGAAAGTTAGCAAACTGTCAAACAAAAGATCCAGAGATAGCTGAACTATATCTTGTGGAAGGGGACTCTGCTGGTGGTTCTGCTAAGCAAGGTAGAGATAGAGTTTATCAAGCAATTTTACCACTTAAAGGTAAGATTTTAAATGTTGAGAAAGCTAGACTTGATAAGATTTTAAAATCTGAAGAGATTAAAAATATGATTACAGCAATTGGTTGTGGTATAGGTGAAGATTTTAATGAAGAGAAAATAAGATATCATAAAATTATTATTATGACAGATGCAGATGTTGATGGTAGCCATATCCAAACACTATTATTAACATTTTTCTTTAGATTTTTAAGACCTATTATAGATAGAGGTTACTTATATATTGCTCAACCACCACTTTATCTATATAGAAAAGGTAAAAATGAGACATACTTAAAAGATAATAACGCTTTAAGTAACTTCTTAATTGAGCATGGACTTGGAAACTTTGAATTTACAGGTATGGGATACAATGACCTACTTGATATGTTTAAAATTGTTTCTGCATATAGAGGTATGCTTGAAAACCTTGAAAAAAGATACTCTTTAATTGATGTAATTAAATACATTATTGAAAATGATAGATTAGTTGGACTTACAAATGATGATCTGTTTATAGAGGTAGAAAAGTTTATATTAGCAAGTGGAGCAAATATTTTAAGTAAAACTGTAAATGAAGAATCTATTCACCTTTTTGTTCAAACATCAGAAGGTCTTGAAGAGTTAATAATAGATGATGAACTATTTGCATCTCCTTATTTTGCAGAAGCTAGTTATCTGTTTAAAAAGATAAATGAGAGAGACTTAACAAACTTTAATGGTCAAGATTTAATTGAAGTGTTAACTGAAATTGAAGATAGTGCTAAAAAAGGTGCTTATATCCAAAGATATAAAGGTCTAGGTGAGATGAATCCAGAGCAATTATGGGAAACTACAATGATTCCAGAAGCTAGAAGATTGCTTAAAGTAACTGTTGATGATGCAGAGATTGCAAGTGAAACATTTACACTATTTATGGGTGACGAAGTAGAGCCTCGAAGAAAATATATAGAAGATCACGCTAAAGATGTTGAACATTTAGATGTTTAACAAATAAAAGACAAAATTTAATATATTTCTTAAATTTTGTCTTCTTTCTTAAATTATTTTTTAAATTTTTAAATTTTTAAATTATAATATATCCTTGAAAATAGGTATTATTATCTCAATAAATTCTTAAAATAATAAAATTATTAATCATCTGACACATTTCTGACACTATTTTATTGTATAATCTCTTTTTAAAATTAAGGAATTATATATGCAAGGTATTTTAAAAGTTTTTTTAGGCTTATCAATATCACTTACTACAATTTTACAAGGACAAACATTAAAAGAGGATATTGCAGAGGTATTAAAAACTAATCCAGTTGTAGAAGAGAGATTAAGAAACTTTAGGATGACACAGCAGGATTTAAATATTGCGCGTTCTGAATACTATCCAATAATAGATTTTAGAGCAACAGCAGGTTATACAAATGCAGGTGAAATAAAAGATGAAGCAGATGATGGTAAATATGATCATAATGTAGTAGATGAAGATTATAAAAATTATGAAACATCTTTAAAATTAACTCAAAATATATTTGATGGTTTTGCAACTACTCATAAAGTTGATTATCAAAAAGCTAGAATTTTAGCAGCTGGATATAAATATATAGAAACATCAAATGATATGGCATTTAAGATGACAACAGTTTATATAAATGTATTAAGAGCAAATAAATTACTTCAAACAGCAAGAGAAAATGTACAAATAAATGAAGATATTTATAAAAAAGTAAAAAAACTATTTGATGGTGGATTAACAACTGATTCAGAAGTTAAGAAGATTGAAGCTTCACTGTCACTGGCTCGTTCAAACTTAACTGTTCAAAGAAACAATGCACTTGATAAAGAGTATAGTTTTAAAAGAGTTTTAGGAAGAATGCCTATTATATCAGAGATGGAAGAGCCAGAGTTTAATATAAAAATGCCAACAAGTTTACACAGAGCAACTTTATATGCAGTAGAAAACAATCCATCACTTTTAGTTAGTAATTATAATATTAAAGGTGCTCAAGCATTAAGAAAACAGAGAAAGAAAGATTATTATCCTAAATTAGATTTTATTGTTGAACAATCTTATAATGATGTAAGCGAAAGAAACTCATTTGATTCTCCTGATGATAGGTTTACAGCTAAATTTGTTTTAACATATAACCTATATCGTGGTGGTGCAGATAAAGCAAATGTTCAAAAACATATAAGTATGATAAATCAAGAGATTGATATAAAAAGGGATCTAAAAAGACAAACTATAGAGGGTTTAGAGTTATCATGGAATTCATATATGATGGTAGATACACAGCTTAAAGATTTAAATGATTATAGCCAATTTAGTGAAACTACACTAAGTTTATATAAAGAGGAGTATGATTTAGGTAGAAGAACTTTATTAGATCTATTAACTGCTCAAAGTGATGTGATAAGTTCAAGGTCACAAGTTATAGAAGCACAATATGATTCTCTTTTTGCTAAATATAGAATTTTAGATGCTATGGGACTTTTAGTTTTATCAATAAATGGTTCAGCAGATGAGTTTACATCAAAAGTTAATATTAGTCAAAATAGTATAGCTGCAGAACAAGTTTTAGATACTTTACCAATAAGACTAGATGTAGATAATGATAATATTGTTGATAGTGTAGATTTATGTGAAAATTCAGTTGTAGATAATAATATTATGCCTTATGGTTGTGTAAAACTAAAAAGAGATAATGATAAAGATGGTGTTTTAGATATAGATGATAGATGTCCACTTACTAAAGAGGGTGAAAAAGTTAATGCTGATGGTTGTGTAGTGGAGACTGTAGAAGAGGAAGCGTTGGATGAAGATGGTGGACTAGGTATTGAAGATTTAGATAGTGATGAAGAGTTATCTATTGAGAAGGTTACTTTAGATGATGAAATTTAAAATTAAACTAATTGTATTGAATATCAATATATTTAATAGGTTAATCCGACCAAATCTAAAATATAAGACTTTACACCGTTATCTATTTGTATCATAAAAAAATAAAAAGGTAATATTTTAAAGTTTTAGTTTACATTAAGATTTATAATCATTTTTTGTAGTTTTTACTATTTTTAGAGCGAGCTTTATTT
>JAYEOQ010000139.1:0-2688 GCA_034723215.1 Campylobacterota bacterium
TTTTCTTGGTGTGTTATGTGGTTGGTATGTTCTTTTCATACTATTTTCCTTTTTTATTAAATTAAGTTCGGGATTATATTTAAAAAATGCTTAATATTTGTTTAGATTAATATACTTTTAAACTTTATAATTAAGCTTTTTTCTATAATGCTAAATATCAGCTTTTGTTTTGCTTATTACAATATCATATATTTTAGGATCTAAATGTTCTTCAAGATAATTTAAACCTTTTTCTAAATTTAAAATTTTATCATCCTCTGGTGGTAATTTCATCTTTTTATTTCTAAAATCTATTGCTAACCTAAGAGCATGCTTATAACCATTTGCTCTAATAGTAAATGCTTTTTCAAAAGGTTTTAGCGTTACTTTTAATGTTGGGTATATCATATCTTTTACAGTGATTGATATAAATTCATATCCTGTATTTGATTTAATATTTTTCGGCTGTACATCTCTATACTTTACAGCCGCTTGAAATGCAGCTAATGGACCATCATAGTTAGCATCATAAAATGTTTTAGAACATTTCATATCTTCATTAGTTATTCTAACCCACCAACCAGTTGTTGCTCTTTTCTTACCAATTCTTGTAATATTTTTTAAACTATACTCTTTACTAGATAAACCAAGTTTTCTTAAAAATATTATTGTTGTATTTTTTGTCATTATTCACTCATTTGTAATTTTTTTGTAAGTATATTGTAATTTTCAATATATGTCAAATATATTCTCTTAAAATACTCATTTATTGAGAATATTATAATTATGTGTTAAAAATGTGTTAAAAATGTATTAAAAAAGATATTTATTCTGTAAGTTGTATTATTTAGGTATATTAAAAAAGAGAATCTACTCTAAAACTCTCTTTTATTTGATATATTATTTATATATAGCTTTAAGATGATCCATCTTTGCTCCCATATTTAGAAGCATCATATCAGCAATAACTATTGCAGCCATAGCATTTACAACAACACTTCCCCGTGGTGCTACACAAGGATCATGCCGTCCGTGAAGTTTAAAGTCTACCTCATTGTTATTAATATCTGTTGTTTGTTGCTCTTTAAATATAGAAGGTGTTGGTTTAAAATATACATTTAAAACTATATCTTCACCATTACTAATACCACCTAGTATTCCACCACTGTGGTTTGTAACAAAACCATCTTTTCTAATAGCATCATTATTTTCATATCCAGTTAAATTTATACTATCAATTCCATCGCCTATTTCAACAGCTTTAACGGCATTGATACTCATCATTGCATCTGCTAGTTTTGAATCAAGCTTATCATATATAGGTTCACCTAAACCAACTGGTACATTTGATATTTTTAAAGTTACCACTCCGCCAACAGAGTTATGATCATTTTTTGCAGTTAAGATTGCCTCTTTTTGAGCCTCTTCTATAGATTTGTCAAGTGCAAATATTGGGCTAGTTTTAGCATATTCAAAATCTAAATTTTTAGATTTTATTGTATGTATTTGAGATATACCACTTTGTACTTTTATACCAAATTGGTTTATCATAAGTTGTGCAATAGCTCCTGCTGCTACCCTTGCACTAGTTTCTCTAGCACTACTTCTACCACCACCTCTGTAGTCTCTTACACCATATTTATGAAAGTATGTAAAGTCAGCATGAGCAGGTCTAAAAACATCTTTTATATTTGTATAATCTTTGCTTTTTTGATTTTTATTATATAAAACCATAGAGATAGGAGTACCAGTACTCACCCCTTCAAATACACCACTTTGTATCTCAATTGTATCTGCTTCACTTCTTTTTGTCTCAAACTCATTTTTACCAGGTTTTCTTTTATCCATTTGAGCTTGTATAAAATCTAAATCTATTTTAAGACCAGCAGGAACTCCATCTACAATACAACCTAAAGCTAAACCATGTGATTCACCAAAAGTTGTAAATCTAAATTTTTGTCCAAAACTATTCATTAGTGATTACCTTTTAATTGTATTAGAACTATTTTTGCTGCTGCTTGCTGTGCAAGTTTTTTACTTTTTCCTTTTGCTGTTGCATAATGTTTCTCATTTATCCACAACGATAACTCAAACACCTTATCGTGATCTGGACCTACTGCAGATTCTAATTTATAAACAGGGATTGCTCCAAATCTAGCTTGGGTTACCTCTTGAAGTGCAGTTTTATAATCACTAAACAGTTCATCTAAATTTATCTCATCATAGTTATCTTTAAGAAGTTTTAAAATCATTGGTTTAAGTTTTTCAATACCAGATTCAATATATATAGCTCCCATAATTGCTTCAAAAGCATCACTTAATATAGAAGCTTTATATCTCCCTTGATTTCTCTCTTCAGCATCAGATAGATATATATAATCACCTAAATTAATAGCCATAGCAAGTTTAGTAAAGCCAGATTCATTTACAAGTGATGCTCTCATTTTTGATAATACACCCTCTGCTGAAGATGGAAATTTTTTAAATAAAAACTCACCAACTATTAAGTTTAGAACAGCATCGCCTAAAAACTCCAATCTCTCATTGTTAAATACTTTTTTATAACTTTTATGTGTAAGTGCTTCGATTATCAGGTCTTTATTTTCAAACTGATAACCCAAGCACTCTTCAAGTTCTTGATATTTTTTCATTTTTCACCTCGATAACATTTAATATAAGTATATCTAAATAATATAAAATAATTATAAT
>JAYEOQ010000140.1:0-2676 GCA_034723215.1 Campylobacterota bacterium
GTCATAGTTACAAGTGCATTTCCTAACTCATCATTTTTCCCTTTAGATGTAATATTATTATTAAAATTTTCATTTGCAATAGCATTTGCTTGATTTAAAATAGTTTTTAAATATTTAATCATCTGAGATATTGCAAGTCCAAGTCTATCATCACTACCTTGTAGTTTATATTTTACATCTAGTTCACCTATAGCAATTGATTCAGCTACATTTGTGATATTTTCAAGATAATTCACCATATTATTTAATGCAAGTCCAAGTTCATCATCACTACTTTTGACTATCACATCTACATTATAGTTTCCAATTGATAAACTTTTTGATAAAACAGTTATCTCTTTTAACCTTTTTGTCATATCTATAATAGCAAGTCCAAGTCTATCATTTTTACCAAGAAGTTTTATATCTTGTGTAAAATTCCCACTAGCAACGGCATTTGCTTGAGATATCGTAGTTTCAATGGCATCAACTAAAATCGTAGTTGAGTTTACTATTTGTCCTATCTCATCATCTGATTTATACTCTATATCCTCTTTTCTTATCTCACCTTGTGATAAAGCATTTAATTGTTTTGTAACTTTACTCAATGGAGATACAATCTTATCGATATAATATCTAATGATAAAAAAACTACCAATAAAAACAGATAATAAAATCAAACCAAATATTATTTTAAAATTTTGCAACTCTTTTAATGCAACATCACTATCAATTGTAGATATAGCATACCAATAATTTTTTGTTTCTCTTGTTTTAAGTGAATGTACTTTATGAAATGAATATATTTTTCCATTGTGTGTAAATGAACCACTTTTAGCACCTTTTAATCTCTCTTGTATATTAAAATGCTCTTTATTAAATGTAACTCCATGCCCTAGCTGAGTATTCCATCTTTTTTTCTTATCTTTATGATATAGATAATCCCCATTATTATCTACTAAAAAGTATGATACACCCTCTTTTTCATGCTGTACAGTTATATTTTCCAATATATCCAAAACTACATCTGCATAGATATTTGCTACAAACACCCCTATTAATTCACCATTTGAATTTATCATAGGTGTTGAGTATCTTACAACTGGTATATGTGGAGTTTCTATCTGCCCATTTTCAACATTTAGGTTCATTTGAGAAACATAGAACTTACCTTTTGGCAATGTTTTAGGAAGCTCTACATATCCTCTCCCTTTTTTATTTTGTAGCATATTATATGGTTGGATAAAAGCTTTATTTATATTTCTATCGTATCGTACAGATATTATCTCATCACCTTTTAGATTTATAATTCTAGCTTTAAAATAGTTCTCTTTTTTCTCAAGAAAATCCATAAGAGCAGTTGAAAATATCTGTTTCCACTCTTTTGTTTTTCTTTTCTCATTCATCTCATCCCATATCATAAATCGCTTTAGTGCATGATACTCTGTGGCATATAATACATCTCTAGGTACTGTTGTAAGTATACCTTCAATCTCAAGATTTATAGACATTGTTCGTTGTTCACTTAACTCATAAGCAGAATCGATATATGCCTTTGAACTTGTAGAGAAACCATACCAACCAACAAAACTAATTGCTATAGTAATAACTGAGATAAATATATAAAATATTTTGTTTTTTAATGATAAATTAAAATCCATTATCTTCTCCCCTCTAAACTATTTACAAGTGATAGTTTTCTTAGATTCCAATTCATAAGTTGGTCAACCTCTACTGGTGTCTTTGAGTTATATTTAGATGCAGCTGGTGTGATACTATCATTTAAACCTATATACGCTTTTATAGTTTGAAGCTCAGATATAATCATCCCTGTAATAGTAAAAACATCTGAAGAAAGAATCTTATCTTTTCTAAACCCAGAATAATCAACAAAATCTAACCCTGATTTTATCTGTAACTGTCTTATTTTTGCCAATATCTCCATACCAATATTAAAAGTATCACTAGGTGTTGATTTGATATCTTGTGACATTGGGATTGTCTCATCTTTAATATTTAGATGTTGTAATATAACTGTTAGATCATCATATACCCTCATATTTTCACCAAATACATAAGATGAAGTAAAACCAACTTTATTTAGCTGATCTAAAGACTCAGATATATGACTTAAACTATTAAATACATCTAAAGATGTTTTCCCTTTAAATAATTTCACTTTTAGTGTTGGTTCTTTTATCCCAAGTACAAAATGAAAAAGACTTAACTCTGTTAAGATTCTTTTTGTCATTCCGTAAACTAAATTTGGGTTTAGATTTAAAACAGGGGTCATATTTACAGGCTCTATTACTGGTAAACCATTTTCATTTCTAAGTATATTTATCTTGATAAGTATCTCGTAGGTTTTTTGCCAAGCGTTTCTAGGCTTTAGTTTTGTTGTAATTTTATGCTCTTCATCCATCATCTCATCATGTTTATGCAGTGTTCCAAAATGATTATGAAGATTATGTATATGTTGCTGTATCAACATCACTTGCCCATATACTTCGTTTGGTGTTATGTTTTTAGCATTCAATATATTTAATAAAATTACTAAAGTTAATAGAATTTTTATCATTATCTTTCCTTTATATTTTTTTCAGCATCTATCAAAGCAACAACTCCATCATACATATCTTGGACACATTGAACTTCAGTGCAGTACCTAGTATGAAAAACTCATTGATTTATTTCATT
>JAYEOQ010000141.1:0-2671 GCA_034723215.1 Campylobacterota bacterium
AAACTGCTGAAGCTAGTAAGGGTGGATTTGATTTAGAAGAGGAAGAGTTAAAAGATATTTTAGAACAGATTAAATTTGGTAAAAAAATAACAGATGAAGCTAAAAACAGAATGGCTAAATCAAATCTGAGACTTGTTGTATCAATTGCAAAAAGATATACAAATAGAGGATTACCATTTCTTGATCTGATTCAAGAGGGGAATATCGGACTTATGAAAGCTGTTGATAAGTTTGAATACAAAAAAGGTTACAAATTCTCTACTTATGCTACTTGGTGGATTAGACAAGCTATATCTAGAGCTATTGCCGATCAAGCAAGAACTATCAGAATACCAATTCATATGATTGAAACGATTAATAGAATCAATAAAATCATTAGAAAAGGTATCCAAGAGGATGGTAAAGAGCCAGATGTAGAACAAATTGCAAAAGAGGTTGGACTTACTATTGATAAAGTTAAACAAGTTATTAAAATAACAAAAGAGCCAGTTTCTCTTGATGCTCCTATTGGAAATGAAGATGATGGTAAATTTGGTGATTTTGTAGCTGATACAACAGCACCAACACCTGTAGATAATATTATGCATGATGACTTATTAAGTCAAATTGATCAAATTTTAGGACAACTAAATGAAAGAGAACAAGCTGTTGTAAGAATGAGATTTGGTCTTTTAGATGATAGAAGTGATAGAACTCTTGAAGAGATTGGTAATACTCTAAGTGTTACAAGAGAGAGAGTTAGACAAATAGAATCAAGTGCTATTAAAAAACTAAAACATCCAAAAGTTGGAAGAAATCTTAAAAACTATGTAGAGAGTTAATCTATATATAAAATAAAAAAGGTCAACTTTATTTGAAGTTGACCTTTTTTTTAACTAAAATTAAATCTAATTAGTTTGCTAATTTTCTTTTTGCCTTCATTTGAGAAGTTGCTAATTTTCTCATATCTTCCGTTGTGTCTGATTCATCCATTATTTCTAAACCAAGTAAAGTTTCCAAACAATCTTCTAATGTAACTATACCTTCAGTTTGATCATAACCATCAACTACAACCAATAAATGTCCTTTTGCTTTTGTAAAGCTTGTAAGACCTTTTAAAACAGGTATATTTTCATTAATACTATCAACTTTAGACATTATACTTTCAATAGTAACATCTGGATTTTTTATAGCGTGTTTAAATAGTTTTTTTGTCAATACTATACCTACAATAGTATCAATAGTACCATCATAAACAGGAACTCTTGAAAATTTATATGTTCGCTTATCTTCAAGTAAATCTTTAATTAGAGTATCTTTTGAAACAGCAAATACTACACTTCTAGGTGTTAAAATATCTTTTATCTTTTTCTCTTTTAAAGTTAAAGCATTTTCAATAATATCTGATTCAATATCATTAATAATACCATCTTCCTCACTTAGTAAGGCACTATGAAGCAACTCTTCCCTTGTAACTGTTTCTGTTTCACTATCTTTACTTATTTTTTTTGTAACAAACATTGTAATTATAATAAGTGGGTATGTTATAAATATGAAAAAGTTTATAATTCGTGCCGATAGTGGCGCTAACTCTTTCCAATATACAGCACCAATAGTTTTAGGAATAATCTCTGCGAAAAATAGAATAGCAAAAGTTAATGCAATAGATACAAATAATATTAAGTTACTATCTCCACTAAAAACTGTTTGTGCTTGAACACCAATAGCTGTAGCACCTAAAGTGTTAGCAATAGTATTTAATATTAGAATAGAAGCGATAGATTTATCTACATTCTTTTTTAAATTCTTAAGTAGTTTTCCAGCATTTGGACTAGTTTGTTCTAATACTGCTATATATGACATGTTAGTTGATAATAGAACTGATTCTAAAACTGAACATAGAAATGATACACCAATAACAACTATAAACAAAAATATTAGATATTCCACGAATACCCTTTATATTTTCTTTTTAACATAAATATGGGGGGATAACTATCCAACTATTTACTCCTAAGTATTAATATTATAGATATTTTATCATATATAAGCTTATTGTTAAACAATTAAAATACTTTACCTATAGAACTTACAACTTTTCCAAGTATATTTATATCAGTCTTTTTTGCAATTTGCATTGGATACTCTTTATTATCTGAAATAATGTCTAATGAACCATCTATTCTTCTTTGCATCCTTTTAACAAACAAACCATTTTCATTTACAAAAGCATAAATTCCATCTTTAGATATATCTTGTTTTGTTTTATCTATAAATATTATATTTCCATTGTTTAATGTTGGTTCCATACTATCACCTGTAACATTAATGGCTTCAATATTTTTTATATTATCTTTTCCACCAACTATATTAACAAAGAAGTCAGGTAGATCTAATTTTTCAAAATCATCTTCACCATCATAAGCTCCTCCACCAGCACTAACATTTACCGTAGGAAAATATTTTATCCAATATTTATCAGTACTATCAACTAAACTACTTGGATCCTGACCATATAACATCCAATTAATAGATATCTTTTTTAAAGCACAAAAATCAAGTATATTTGAAAAAGGTACACTATTTCTTTTCTTTATAGTTGCAAAGTTAACAGTTGTTATATCTAAAGCACTTGCTATCTCTTTATCAAAAACTTTACCATTATTTTTTTCACTACTTAAGACATCTCTTA
>JAYEOQ010000142.1:0-2643 GCA_034723215.1 Campylobacterota bacterium
GATGATTACAAATATTGCTATGGATTATGAAGCTAAAGGTGAAGCTGCATTTGAAGTAAAAGGTAGAGGTGAGTTACAAATCACAATCTTAGCTGAAAATATGAGAAGAGAAGGTTTTGAGTTCTCAATCTCTAGACCAGAAGTTATCGTTAAAGAGATTGATGGTGTTAAGTGTGAGCCGTTTGAGCATTTAGTTTGTGATGTTCCTGATGAGTTTTCTGGTGCTGTTATTGAAACATTAGGTAAAAGAAAAGCTGTAATGTCAAATATGGTACCAATGGGTGATGGACAAACTAGAGTTGAATTTGAAATCCCAGCAAGAGGATTAATTGGATATAGAGGTCAGTTCTTAACTGACACAAAAGGTGAGGGTGTTATGAACCATTCATTTTTAGAGTTTAGACCATATTCTGGTTCAGTAACATCTAGAATGAATGGTGCTTTAGTTTCTATGGAACAAGGTGAAGCTGTATCGTACTCAATCTTTAATCTTCAAGATAGAGGGATAATGTTTATTGATCCTCAAGATAAAGTTTATGGTGGTATGGTTATAGGTGAGCATGCAAGAGCAAATGATCTTGATGTTAATCCAGTTAAAGCTAAACAACAATCAAATGTAAGATCATCTGGTGCAGATGAAGCTATTAAGATAATCCCTTCAAAAGATATGTCACTAGAGCATGCTTTAGAGTGGATTGAAGATGATGAGTTAGTTGAAGTTACACCAGAAAATATTAGATTAAGAAAAAGAGAGCTTGATCCAACTATCAGAAGAAGAATGGAAAAGCAAAAGAAAGATTTAAAATAAAACATAGCGTTAATTCGCCATGCCCTTGTGGAAGTGGTAACAAATATAAAAAATGTTGCCAACCCTTCCATAAAGGTGCTATCCCTAAATTAGCATCTCAACTTATGAGATCGAGATATTGTGCATTTGTGTTAAAAATTCCACAATATATTATAAAAACTACACATAAAGAAAATCAAGACTTTACAACAGATACTAAACAATGGAAACAAGATATATTAAACTTTTCTACAACTTGTAGTTTTGAAAAACTAGAAATACTAGATTTTATAGATGGTGAAATAGAAGCGTATGTAACTTTTAAAGCAACTATAGTTTGTGATAAACAAGATTCCTCATTTACCGAAAAAAGCAAGTTTTTTAAAGTTGATAATATGTGGCTGTATCATAGTGGAGAGTTTTTATAAAGATATTAAATTAACAACATCTTCAAAAGTTCCATTTATAAACGCCAATTCAATTTATTCATTATATTTTACCCTTTATTTAGTTAGACACAGTTTTGACACTTTTATTTGTTATTATATAAAAAGCAGGTAAAATATTTAACATCAAAATGGGGGAGTTTAATATAGTGAAAATTAGAAACTTTATAATACTATTTGTATTATTAAATAGTATTATTCTAAATGCTAATCAAAAATTAGAAAAAGTATCATTACAGCTTCATTGGAAATATCAGTTTGAGTTTGCAGGGTTTATTGCCGCAAAAGAGAAAGGTTTTTATAGGGATGCTGGACTTGATGTAGAATTAAAAGAGTATAAGCATGGTACAAATATTATAGATGAGGTATTAAATGGAGATTCTAACTATGGAATATATAATTCAAACATAGTAGTTGAATACTTAAAAAATAGACCAATAAAACTTATCTCATCATATTTTAAGAGATCTGCATTGGTTTTGATAACTAAGCCGGAGATTAAGTATCCCAAAGATCTAATAGGCAAAAAAATTATGGCTAGTACTAAAAAAGATTTTGATCTAAACTTTAATTATATCTTCAACTTACAAGATATTGATACTAATGATTTAAACTTTGTACCACATACTTTTAATATCAAAGATTTTGTAGATGGAAAAGTTGATGCGATGACTGCATTTATATCTGATCAACCATATAAACTTGATAAGTTAAACATAAAGTATAATATAATTAATCCCAGTGATTATGGTATCTTTAATCTCCAACTTGAACTATTTACTTCTACTAATGAATCTAATAAATACAGAGCAAGAACAGAAGCTTTTAAAAAGGCGAGTATAAAAGGGTGGATATATGCACTAGAACATAAAGATGAGATAATAGATATAATACATAAAAAATATTCCCCTGATATAACAATAGATTTTTTGAAAAATGAGTCTAAAATAACTGAAAGATTGATCTTGCCAAAGATGTATAAAGTTGGTTCTATTGATAAAATGTTTTTAAATAGGCAATTAGATATGTTTAAACAAATATCTAACAGTGAAAATGAAACTCTGATTAATGATTTCATTTTTTATAATCAGCAAGAGATTGATAATAAAAAATTAAATATAAATTATACATTATTGTGGCAGATATTTATAGTTATATTGATAATAATAGCAATAATATTATATCGGCAAAGATTATTAAACAGATACAATATAAAGCTAAAGGATTCAATAAATAAAGCTACCAAAGAGTTAGAAGAGAGTGAAAAAGAGCTACAAATACTAAATGAAAACCTAGAAAAAGAGATAGAACTAAAAACTCATGAATTAAGGGATAGTTTAAATTTTATGAATTCTTTAGTAGATTCTGTAATATTTGGTGTTGTACAATCGGAAATGGATGGTCGCTGTA
>JAYEOQ010000143.1:0-12779 GCA_034723215.1 Campylobacterota bacterium
AAATCATTTTACTTTTTCGTATCAAATCTGTAGATGAAAACATCTCATTTGATTTATATAGTAATAACCCCATATACTAACTCCTATACATATTGTAGTATGATTATATCATAAATTCTTTTATATTTAATTCTATACCATTAAGAAGTCTTACCCTTGCCTCCTTTGAAGCCCAAGCAATATGTGGGGTAAATAGAACCTTATCTTTGTTATTTATTGTTAAAAGTGGTGAACTTTGTTCAATAGGTTCTTTTGTTACCACATCAGTCCCATAGTATATATTTTGATTATCATTTATAGCATCAGTTATATCTTGCTCATTTACAATACCACCACGACCTAAATTTAATATAATAGAACCATCTTTTATATTTGATATATTTGTTTTATTTATTAAGTTTGATGTCGCATCATTTAGTGGAGAATGGATAGATATAATATCTGAACTGTTTAATAACTCTTCTAATAACTTCTTACTGTAGTTTGTATTATTATTTGCACCACTAGTTGAGTAGTATTGTACTTTACATCCAAAAGACTCAGCTATTTTAGCTACATTTTTTCCAATATTTCCAAGTCCAATTATACCCCAAACCTTACCATCTAATTCATAAAACGGTTTATCCAAATTTGTAAATATTTTACTATTTTCCCAGCCACCACTTTTAACATAGTTATCATAGTAACCTATTTGTTGAACAAACTCTAATGCAAAAGAAAATGTAAGTTGAGCAACACTTGATGTAGAATATCCAGCAACATTTTTTACAACTATATTTTTTTGTTTTGCATACTCTAAATCAATATTATTCATCCCCGTAGCCGCCACACAAATAAGTTTTATATCACTACAATCTATAATATCTTTATCAATTACAACTTTATTTGTAACAACAATATCAGCATCTTTTACCCTTTGTAAAGTTTCAGATCGATTTGTACTTTCAAAGGTAACTATCTCTCCAAATTGTTCAAACTGCTCTAAAGTGATATCATCACCTAATGTTTTTCTATCTAAAAATACTATTTTCACTCTCTTTTCCCTTTAATTAATTTATATGTTTTTATTGCTATATTTTTCTCTTCATCTGTTTTTATAACATCTATACCTATATTTACAAATAGATCTAACCCTTTGCAAACTTTTTTTCTAATTAGTGAACTATTTTCTCCAATACCACCTGTAAATATTATCCCATCAATATTTTTAAGTTTTAAAATATAACTGGCCAAATATTTTCTAATCCTATCTACATACATCTCAATAGCTAGTTTTGAATTTTCATCTCCATCTTTACCCATTTGTATAATTTTTCGTAAATCACTTTGCCCACAAACACCTTTAAATCCACTTTGTTTATTTAGTATATTATTTATATCATCTAAATTTAATTTTAATTGATTTTCTAAAAACAATAGTATGGCAGGGTCAATATCACCTGATCTTGTTCCCATCATTAATCCCTCTAAAGGGGTAAATCCCATTGAGGTATCATATGATTTTCCATTTTTTATAGCTGTTATACTCGCACCATTTCCAAGATGTAACACTATTAGATTTAAATCTTTTAGTTTTTTATTATATTTTTGAGTAAATTTATTTGCTACATACTCTACAGATGTACCGTGAAATCCATACTTTCTTATTTTATATTTATTATAATACTCTATTGGAAGTGGATACAAAAAGTTTTTTTTAGGAATTGTATGATGAAAAGCTGTATCAAAGACTACAACTTGAGGAATCTTTGGAAGCTTTGATTTTATGGTTTTTATCCCATCTATATTTGAAGGGTTGTGTAATGGGGCTAAAACTATCAGTTTTTCTAACTCTTTGATAACCTTTTTAGTAACCATCACAGGCTTTGAAAATTTTTCACCACCATGAACTACTCTATGACCTACAAAAGATATATCTTCAAGTTTTTTAATCACTTTAGATTTTAAAAGCTTAGTAAATATATTTTCAAAACTTATATGAAAATCTTCCACCTCCTCCTCTATATCTTCAAATAATACCTTATAGTTTTTACTACAAAAAAGTTTATACTTTATAGATGAACTGCCACTGTTTAAAACTAGTATTAACATTATAAATCACCACCTTGTGCTTGTATTGCAGTAATAGCTACTGTATTTACTATATCTACTATTTTACATCCACGACTTAAATCATTTACTGGTTTATTAAGTCCTTGTAAAATTGGACCAATAGCAACAGCCCCACTACTTCTTTGTACTGCTTTGTATGTATTGTTTCCTGTATTTAAATCTGGAAATATCAATACTGTAGCATCACCTTTAAGTTTTCCATTTGGTGATTTTTTAAGTGCTGTTTGTTTATCAATTGCAGCATCAAACTGGATTGGACCTTCTATAATAAGTGATTGATTATTTAAAATTACTTCTTTAGTGGCATTAGCAACTAATGTTACATCTTCACCAAAACCAGAATCTCCTGTAGAGTAAGATAACATAGCAACTTTTGGTTCAATACCAAACTGTTTTGCTGTATTTACAGAACTAATTGCAATTTGAGCTAACTCTTTTGAGTTTGGAGATGGATTAATTGCACAATCTCCATATACTAATACTTTAGTATCCAAACACATAAAAAATATACTTGAAACTATATCTATATCTTTTTTTGTTTTTATAATTTGTAAAGCTGGTCTAACTGTATCTGCTGTTGTTCCCATTGCACCACTTACCATACCATCAGCATACCCCAAATGTACCATCATTGTTGCAAAGTAAATATCATTTGAACTCATTATCTCGTAAGCTTGTTGTTTTAAAACTCCTTTATTTTTTCGTAATTGATAAAACTCTTCACTAAACTGATCAAGTAAAGATGAAGTTTTAGGATCTATTATATTTGCTTTATCTAAGTTAATACCTAGTATCTGAGCCTGTATCTTAATATCAACCATATCCCCTAATAAAGTTATATCAACAACTTTACTATGTAAAAGTATCTCTGACGCTCTTAAAATTCTATCATCACTACTCTCATTTAAAACTATATGTTTTCTTTGAACTCTTGCTTTTTGAAATAGGCTAAATTCAAACATTATAGGGGTCATAATATCTGTTTGAATTAAATTTAGTGAATCTTTTAATTGATTATGATTTATATATTTACTAAATTGCCCTTGAATTTGAGCTATTTTTGTATAGTTTTTATATGAAAGTATTGGTTTTATATTTGTGATATCTATAGCAGTATCATAAGTATCAGTTTTTACACTAACTATAGATACTCCAACATCTTTAAAACCATCAAGTAGTTTCATTATCACTTTTTTTGGTTTTATACCACCAGTTAGAACTATACCAGAGATATGAGGTAGGTTTTTTGATCCAATTGAACTAAGAACCCCTAAAATAATATCACTTCTATCTCCTGAAACTATAATAAGATTCTCTTTTTTCACCCTTTTTAGAAAGTTATCTACGCCCATAGATGCTATCTTAATATCACTAATTTTTTGGTTTAAATTCTTTTTTGTCCCAAATATCATTTTACAATCTAAAGAGTTTTTAACATCTTCCATTATTAATTTATCTAAATCTTTAATATATGGGATAAAAAATGATAAATAACCATCTGATAACTCTAAACTACAATATTTTTCTATATCTTTTTTATCAATATTATTTACAAATGTAGCGAAATGCCTACACTCTTTATCTTTTATAGATTGTTCCTCTATAATCATCTCTTCATATATAAGTTCTGTTGTTTTATTAGAACCATTTAAAACAGATACAAAAGAGCTATTTAGGTGTTTTGCAATATTCAGATTGATATCAAAGTCTATTATTGTTGATAACAACTCTTTACTCTCACCCTCTATTAAAACAAAATCATACTGCTCTTGCAATAGTTGAAATTTTTCAATTAGTGTTTCATATAGTTGATGACTCTTTGAAGATGATAACATTAAAAGTGACTCTTCAATAGTAAAACCATATGTTGTATCTATAGTTTGTTTTAGATTAAAATAGTTCAACATAAAATTTATATTGTTATCATTTTTATTTTGGATAATTGGTCTAAAGTATGCAACTCTTTGAAAGTTTTGTTTTAAAAATTGCATCATACCTATAGATACAACTAAACTATTTGCTTCATTTTGTGATGCTGATATATAAATAGATTTTATTTTCATTTTACAACCTCTTTTTATAAAATATTATTGTCTTAATTGATATGTAATATCACCCGCTCCTACACCTAAAACTATACCTTTAGTAATAGTTTTTATCACCTTGTCATTTTGGATTAATTCTATTTTACCATTAGTTGTATTTAAATTTGTACAAAATGTTGTATTGTAGTTTGAAAACTCTTTATCAAAATCTATCTCTTTAATCTCTTCAGCTACTGTCCAAACAGGCAGTATAATCAACTCACTACACCCTTTAAAGCAGGTTTTAAAAGCTTCAAGATTATCTATTGTTCTACTATATTTATGTGGTTGCCATACAACTATAGTATCTTTTAAATCTTTAAATTTTTTATATAACTCTACTGATTCTAAAGTAGCTTTTATCTCTGTAGGATGATGTGCATAATCATCAATAACAACCATATCATCACTTTTTTGAACAATATCAAATCTTTTTTTAATACCTTTATATTTTAAAAGGTTTGTTTTTATATCCTCTACTTTCATAGTTTGAGAAGCTGCTAAAATAGCACAAGATGCATCTAAAGCTATATGCTCACCAAATCCCCAAACATTAAATTCACCTATATCTTTTAGTGAAAATTTTGTATATGGATTACCATCTTTTAGATAATACTCTATATCTTTTATATCTTTTGATGGATATAATTTTATTGCATACCCTTTATAATCTTTTAGAAAATTATCTTCAGCATTTATAACTCTAAGTTTTGCAATATCTAAAAACTTTGTATAAGCAGCATAAAATCTTTTTTCATCATAGTTATAGTATTCCATATGTTCAGGTTCTGTATTTAACACTATTGAGCAGTATGGGTGTGAAAGTATAAAACTCTCATCACTCTCATCAGCTTCAAAAGCTAAAACATCATCAATATATCTAAAATTTGAATCAAACTCTTTACTAATAGCACCAATTATTGCTGAACTTTGTAATATAGCACTTAATATTGCAGTTGTGGTACTTTTTCCATGAGCAGCACCTACACAGTAGTTTTGTGTTTTTTGCATTATGATACTTAACGCATCTTTTCTAGGTAATAAAAGTAACTCTTGATTTTTTGCTTCAAGTATCTCTGAGTTATCATTTAAAACTGCTGCACTATATATAACTAAATCGTGAGCATCTATATTTTCACTTTTTTGTGGAATAGATACTTTTATACCCTCTTTTTCAAGCTGTTTTGTAATAGGTGTAGCTTTGATATCAGAACCACTTACCTCATCACCTCTATACTGCATAAATCTAGCTAATGCTGATAAACCAATACCACCAATCCCTATAAAATGTACTCTCATTTAGTTAAGTAGATGCTTTAATTTTTCATATTGCTCTTGAACTTTATCCAAGTTAGTATCAAGATACTCTTTTACATCAAATTTAAAATCTAGAATAAAGTATCCATACTTTTCCTCTTCAACTTCATTTTGATGCTCTACATCTTTTTCATAAAAACTATCCATATCTTTATTTTGAGCAGTTGCTAATAGATGGATATTAATAGCATCTACAAACTTCTCATCTTCTACTATTTGAGAAAGTATAAAAAACAACTCTTTTGCACCATCATAATTCTCACAACTCCATTTTTCAATAGCATGTTCATAAAAACTTCTTATAAAATATATATCATCATTATCAAGTGATAGTTTTTTTTCATCTTTTAATCTATCCTCTATTTTATCAAATGATACTTTTAAAATCTCTCCATATACAGTATGTATACGATTTTCATCAAGATCTAATATCAGGAGAGAATCAAGAACTTCATATAGTTCTGATATAGATTTTGACTCCAATGCTGCAGCCTCTTTCTCTTCTAAAAAGCCTAAAAACTCTGGGTTTACTCGTGCTTCATTTAATTCTTCTGGTGTCATACTTGATATCCCTTTATAAAGTTTTTTAATCTAGTTAATAGCTCTCTTGTTTTATCTTCACTCTCAACAAGTGCAATTCTCACATAACCATTTCCTATACCATTTCGTCCTAAAAAACTACCTGGTAATACTTTTATATTATATTGTTTATATAACTCTTGTGTAAATTTTAATTCATCATTTACCTCAAGCCAGATATAAAATGTAGCCTCTGGTATCTCAATATCTAAAATCTCTTTAGCTATATCAAAGTTTTGTTTATATATTTTTCTAAACTCTTCTACATGTGATTCTTCGTTCCAAGCAATTGAAGCAGTTTTTTGTAATGGTAATGGCAATGCACACCCTACATAAGTTCTATACTTCATATAATCTTTTAGTATATCTTTATCACCACTAATAAATCCACTTCGTAAGCCCGGTGCTGAACTTCTTTTTGAGATAGAGTTTAAAACTAAACAGTTTTTAAAGCTATCATTTTCAACCTCAATACAAGATTCTAAAAGTGATACAGGCTTATTATTTTCATCAAAATACAGTTCACTATAACACTCATCGTTTATAAGTACAAAATCAAACTCCAAAGCTTTTTTAACCCAATCATTTAATTGGGTTTTTGTAATAGTAGCACTTGTAGGGTTATTTGGATAGTTTAATATTACCAAATCACACTGTTTCATCTCATCGTCAGTTAAACTTACTAAAAAATCATTTTCTTTAGTCATATCCATATGGATGATTTTAGCTCGACTAGCTATTGCAGCACCTTCATATATTTGATAAAAAGGGTTTGGAAATGCCATAGTTGGTTCTGGCTTATCAAAAAGTAAAAACTGTGGAAAGTTAAACAGAACCTCTCTTGTTCCAAAAGTAGGGATAATCTGTTCATTTGATATAGTTACACCAAATCTTTTTCCCATAAAATTTATCATAGATTCTCTTAGATAATTCTCACCAGCACTTTTAGGATATTTATTTAATAGTTCACTACTATCTTTTAATCCATTTTGTATAAATTGAGGTGTTTGGAACTGTGGTTCACCTATAGTTAAACTACTAGCCTTATAATCTTCATTTGGTTTAATATCTTTTAATAACTGCGTTAATTTTTCAAACGGATATGTTTCAAAATTCATTGTTTATCTATACACCTTATTATTTTTTTTGATTATACCAAATGATTAATTAATAAGTTATCATTTGATAAAATTTTTTGCTTATATAAAAGATTGTTTTGGATACAATTTGATGATGAAAAAGATATTACTTATATTTATATTTCTCATATTTTCACAGCAACTTATTGCTGAAAAACTTATTACCAAAAAGCTTGTACTAGATGCAAATAAAAAATATGGTAAATTTGCAAAAAATCGTTTTATTACTATCCATAAAGAGCTTCTTAAAAAATTAAAAGGTCAAAAACCTATAAAACAACTTACAGAAGTAAATAATTGGTTTAACTATATAAAATACAAAAGTGACCAAAAAGTTTATGGGAAAAGTGATTATTGGGCAACAATTTATGAGTTTGTTGGAAAAGGTATGGGTGATTGTGAAGATTATACTATAGCTAAATACTATACTTTAAAAGAGCTAGGGTTTGATCTTAAAAGATTGAAATTTACCTATGTTGTCTATAAAGATAGAAAAGGGAAAAAAATATCACATATGGTTTTATCTTATCTAAAAGTAGCAAAACCAAAATCAAAAAAAGATATTCTCATTTTAGATAATAATAACAAACGGATACTTCCAGCATCAAAAAGAAAAGATATTATTAAAGTGGTTAAGATGATAAATGGAGACACAGGTGCAAAATCAAAAAAATGGAAAAAAATGGAATTAGATACAAAAAGGAAAAAACTATGACACTTTTTAAACAAATGGCAATAGCTATATCATTTATTATAGTTATACTTTTAGCTTCAGTTATGGCTATAAATTACCAATCTTCAAAAAAAGATATGATACAAAATCTTTATGAAACAACTGTAAACAATATATCAACATTGACAAGTAAACTAGCCGAAGCTGGCGAAGAGAATGCGATGATTATTACAACCGTTGATTCAGAATTTGATAGTGGTTACTATAAAATGATTGATTTTAAATCTACTGATGGTACAAACGATTATCTTCAAATAGATAATGAGCCAGTTGAGGGGATACCAACTTGGTTTATAAACTTTACAGATATAAAACTAGAGCCAGTTACAGCTGATGTATCATCTGGATGGACTATTTTAGGTACAGTTACAGTTGCTGGTGATACAGGAGTTGTATATAAAGCACTATATAAAATGTTTTTAAATCTTTCATTTCTATTTGCTCTATCTGTTGCTATCTCATTAATTATACTAAATATTTTACTAAGATTTATACTTAAGCCTCTAAAAGATATTGAGCTTTTATCAAAGAATATTTCACAAGGTAAGTTTGAAACTATTGAAAAGCTTCCATCAACACTAGAACTTAAAAATGTATCTGTATCTATGAATGATATGTCAAGTAAAATAAAAAATATGATAACTAAACTAAATAAAAATTTAGAGAAAATAACAGACCAGTTATCTAAAGATGATTTAACAGGTTTAGATTTAGAACAATCATTTAACACTGATATGAAACAGATGTTTATAAAAAAAGAGGATGGTTATGTATTTAGTGTAAAAGTTGATAACTTTGGTGATTTTGCAAAAAACAATACAAACAGTATCGTTGATGAATTTTTAAAAGATTATGCCAATGCTTTAAGAAAAAGTGATAAAGATATACAAATATATAGATTCTTTGGTTCTACATTTGCAATGATATCAAAAAAGACTAACCACCAAGAGATTATAGATTTAACAAGAAATTTAAAAGATGAGTTTATACAACTATCAAGAAAGTATGGATTAGAAAGTGTTGGTCATATTGGAGTAACCCCTTTTAACCCTATTAGTACTATTGATGATATTTTTGAATTTGCAAATAAAGCTTACAATGAAGCGAAACAACTAGGTGCAAATGAGTTTTATATTAGAGATAAAAAAGATCTAGAGAAAGATATGTTGATATGGAAAGAGCTTGTAGCAGATATTATATACAACAGTAAATTTAATGTAGCATATACATATCAAGCTTTATCTATGGATGGCAATAAAACTATTTTACATGAAGAGACATTTACTTCCGCAACATCAGATGAGGGTAAAACAATCCCTATAGGTACATTTATATCAGTTGCAGAGAAGTTTGATATGATTATTGATTTTGATAAAGCTATTGTAAATAAAGTGATTAAACATATAAAAGATAAAGATATTAAACATGAGATACTTATAAATCTTGCTTTTGATTCACTTATAGATGATAACTTTAAATTATGGCTAAAAGATATTTTACAACAAGATAAAGTTATAGCCTCACAATTAGTATTTAGTATGACTGCTTATGGTTGTGTAAGGGATATTGAAGTGTTTAAAAATTTTGTTGAATTTATACATCAAAATGGTTCTAAAATTATTTTAAAAAGATTTGAAACTAAATTTATACCATTAGATACACTAAAAGAGTTAAATCTAGACTATATTAGACTTGCTAAAGATTATACAGGTGATATTAGTAGTGATCCTAGCAAACAAAGTTTTGTTGAGTCTATTTGTGAACTATCAAAACTTTTAAATATAAAAGTATTCTCTGAAAATGCAAAAGATGATGATGATTTTAATAGATTAAAAGAGTTAGGTATATATGGAGCTGGGCTTAAAGATATTTTAAAATATGAAGGTGAATTAACACAAGGTATTATTAGTCATTGTATGAAAGATATAGAGAACAATATTGTAAATATGGGGATAATGCCAAAAATAGCTACTATTACTGTTGAGCTATTACAAAATATGATGAACTATTCTAAAAGTGAGAAGTTAGAATCTATAGAGATAAAACCAGCAGGTTTCATAGAGATAAAAAAAGATAAAGAGTATAGATATTATGTAAATAGTAAAAATATTATAAATCAAAAAGACAAAGAGAAAATAGAACCTATACTTTTAGAGATACAAACTTTAGATAATAGTGGTGTTAGAAAGAGATATAGGGAACTTAGAAAATCAGGTGAAAACACACATAGCAAAGGTGGTGGTATTGGTTTCTTTGAGATTGCAAAAGTATCTTCTAGTTTAGAATATAAATTTACAGCTATAAATGAGGATAAGTATTACTTTGAATTTAAAGTTAGTGTAGATAGTGAGAAAAAGAAAAAAGAGATAGCCTAATTAAGATAGGCTATGCTTTGTTTTTTAGATAAAGAGTTTTTTCTGATCTTTTTAGAACTTCATGTATATATGTGTCTTTTTTTAAGTCAACCTCTTCAGCAAATATAGCTAAATCAAAACTTATATTTTCACCATATAATTCAATAAATTTTTTTGATGATATTCTTTTTAATTTTGAAGCTAATTTTTCTGCTCCATCTTTAGCTGTATTTGGAAGTAGTATCGCAAACTCACCACCACTAAACCTAGCAATAGTATCACTACTTCTTGAGTAAAACTCAAGTAAAGATATAAGCATTTTTAACAAATCGTTACCAGCCTTACGACCATAAGTTTCATTTATATTATGAAGGTTGTCAACATTTATAATCAATAGTGAAAGAGCCATATTTTCTCTTTTTGCAATACTTATCATTACATTTGATATTTTATAAAATGACTTTCTACTATATATATTTTCTACAGTATACTCTTTAGACTTTTCAACTATCTCCTCTTCAAGAATATTCAACTCTGTAGAGTTTTTCTCAATAACTTTTTCAAGAGTTTTTTTATACTCTTCGAGTTTAGTTATATCTTCATTAACTTTAATTTTTAACTTTTGATTCTCATCTTTTGTAAATATATCCCATGTGATTTTATAAACCAATACAACCACAACAATAAAAGCAACAATTACTGAAAATACACTTACAAGGTCTATATTTGCCATTAATTTAACTCTCCAATTTTTTATATGTTATAACACACTTCCAACTCTATTTAAATATTGTATAGAGTTGGAAAGTAAGATTTTAGATTGTATCTATAGTAGTATCAACTGTTAAAGTTATGCTATCAGTTACACCATCTGTAGTTTTTTCATATGTATGTATATTATCTGCATCACTATTTGTTTCAGTCCATCCATCAGTTTCAATATCTAATGTATCAGCATCATCTACTTTTATAGTTATTGTATTATCTTCATCTGTCATCTCTAAAACATCATCAAGAGATATATCTATAGTTTGGCTCTCAGCATCTGTAAAGTCAATAATTTCAACATTATCTATTACATTAGATAACTCTGTGAAATCTATTGATTCATTATTAGCAAAATCAACTTTTAATCTATCTATACCATCACCTAAATTTAATTTGTTTGTATCATTTACATCATTTCCTGTTTGGTCTTTATATGTATAGTTGATATTTGGATTGGTAAGTTCATTAGTAAACTGCTCATCACTGTACCATTTTTCATCTTTAAAATACGCATTTTGGGTAGAAGCAGATGTTCCTGCTTGTGCAATAGTTACATCTCCTGAATCTAGTGTTGTTCCTTTTGAGCTGTCAGTATACCATGTACCATTATCATAATATGCATTTTGCGTAGATCCAGATGTTCCTGCTTGTGCAATAGTTACATCTCCTAAATCTAATGTTGTTCCTTTTGAGCTGTCAGTATACCATGTACCATTATCATAATATGCATTTTGCGTAGATCCAGATGTTCCTGCTTGTTCAATAGTTACATCTCCTGAATCTAGTGTTGTTCCTTTTGAGCTGTCAGTATACCATGTACCATCATCATAATATGCATTTTCTGTAGAGCTTGATGTACTTACTTCATGATACTTACTACCTACACTACCTAATGTGTCTCTAACTTGGTCTAATGTTATGGTAGCATAGCCAGAAATAGCTAAAGAAGAAGTATCACTAATTGTATCATTAGAAGTACAATCTTTATCATCAATATCAATTGTATAGCCACTACTTGCATTATGATTATAGTTGGCATCATTATTATTATCAACTGTAGTTATTTTATTATTTGCATCAATGTTTACTTGAACAAAATTTCCACCAGCTTTTATTTCATATCCTAAAACTTTACAACTTGCAATATTAACCCCGTTAAGATTATAAGTATTTGTTTCTATCTTAGATACTAGTTCTAATGGTGAAGTATAATCCAAAGTACTAGATAAACCAGTCATACTATTTGTTTTTGCATAGAATTTAGTACCATCAGATGCTTCTACTAAATATGTTACATGTGAAATATCTTGTGGACCTGTCCAAGAAACTGTACCTGTTCCAGTATATGTTCCTTGAGGATCTGTTCCTGGGATATCGTATGTTCCTTGAGGATCTGTTCCTGGGATATCGTATGTCCCTTGAGGATCTGTTGCTGGGATATCGTATGTTGCGGTTGTTGTTAAAGTGTGTACTGTTACTGTTGGATCTATTTCATCATTAGCTTCTGGATTTGTATTTAAACTACATCCACCAATATCAACAGTTACCTCCATAGTATTACTATGTTTATCACCGTCAAATACTGTAAATTCAAACTCTCTTGGATCTCTGTTGTCGCTTGTACTTTCAAATGTTAATGACTCTACTAAAGCAGTCTCATAGTCAGCTATAGTAGCCTCACCTGATAACTCAA
>JAYEOQ010000144.1:0-2596 GCA_034723215.1 Campylobacterota bacterium
TACAGCGACCATCCATTTCCGATTGTACAACACCAAATATTACAGAATCTACTAAAGAATTCATAAAATTTAAACTATCCCTTAATTCATGAGTTTTTAGTTCTATCTCTTTTTCTAGGTTTTCATTAATGTTTTTTATTTCATTTTGTGATTGATTAAGTAGACCTTGAATTTTTTTTCTTTGTTTTATGTTTATTAAAAGTATAGTAATAATAATTAGAAGAATTAGTACTATAACTGAGGAGATTACTATAACCAATTTATGCTTTTCAAAAAAAGATATAGTTTTGTTTAAAATGACAGCACTATTGGGTATGTTTTTTATATTCATATCATATTTTATAAGTGAATTATAATCAAATACAAGTTTAGTAGCACCATCTTTTCTTACTGGTATATCTTTTACCAAAGTACCATTTAATATTTTTTTACCAATTTTAGACATAGCAACACCTTGATAGTATCCACCTATTACACTACCACCTACTACACCTTTTCCAATGTTAAATTCCAATAAGCAAAATACTGGTGCATTTGAACTTTTTGATATGATTTCACCAATCTTTTCATATGTGAAATATGTACCATCTTTATCTTTAAAATAAACTCCAAGTAGTACCATAGTGTCTTTTTTATTAAGAGATTTTAGTTGTTTTTTTAACACTTTAATAGAACTGTTTTTAACATAGATTATATTTTTATCTATACCATTTAATTGCTCTTTTATTGTTTTTGACCATGCTTTTCCAGTAGTTAAATAATCATTTATTACATAAATATTTTTAATTTTAGGATTTAATTTTAGTGCAATTTCAACAGTTTGTTTTGCATCAAATATTTCAGTTGCACCAGTATAATTTGTTAAACCACTTATATCACTATCTTTAAAAAAATTAACTCCACAAAATGATACAGGGATATCTCCAAATAATTCATCTCTATTTTTTCTTAAAAAGTTAAAAGCATTATTATCACTTGATAATATTAAGTCAAGTTTAGTATTTTGATATTTATTTTGATATAGTTTTTTTAAGTTTATTAAATATTCTTTTGTAAATATCCTTTTAGTATCCATATATTCTCTATGTATGATATAGTTGTTTTTATTTGGCTGTAATACATCATCGATTGACTGGTCAATATTTGTAATCCAACTCATTGATTTATTGTAAGAGTGTAATACTAGTATATGTTTTTGATCTACAGTATTTGCAACTAATGATATAGTAAAAAACAGTAAAATAATTATCGATTTTTTCATGGAAACCTTATCTATTCAATTATAAAAAATAATTATATCATAAATATTATAATTGTCATAATTTTTTATTGTTATTAATAATCATTTTAAAATGATATATTCTAGCTTTAAGAATATTGGATATAATAAATATAAAAATAAAATAGGTAACTAATATGGATACAAAAAACTTAATGGATATCGCACTAAAAGCAGCAAAACTAGATGAGATCCCTTACGATACAGATATAATTGTTGATGGTAAAAATATAAAAAAAGTACTTATTGGTATAGATATGGAAACTCCAGAACTACTACTTGCTCAAAACTTAGGATATGATTGTGTTGTAAGCCATCATCCAAAAGCTGATTCTTGTGTAGTTGACTTTGCAAAAGTGATGGATGTTCAAATTGATAGAATGGTTCAAGTTGGCGTTCCTATAAATAAAGCACAAAAAGCATTAAAAAAGAAACAGTTAAGTGTAGATTTAGGACGACACGCTTCAAACTATGATCGTGTAAGTTCAGCTGCTCGACTTTTGAATATGCCATATTTAAATATACATATTCCAGCTGATTTTATAACAGAAAATATAGTACAAAAAAGACTAAATAAAGCATTTGACAATAAACCAAAAACAAAACTAAAAGATATAATAGATGAATTAAATTCATGGGAATATTATCAAGGGAAAATTGCACAACCAGTTATTCGTGTTGGTTCAAATAATGACTATGCAGGTAAGATAGAAGTTCTTATGGCTGGTGGAACCAATGGTGGAGTTGATGTTTATAAGTCATATTTTGAAGCTGGTGTTGGAACTATTATAGCTATGCATGTACCTGAAGATGTAAAAAAAGCTGTAACAGAACAAAATATAGGAAATATTATAATAGCACCTCATATGCCTAGTGATAGTATAGGGTTATTAGAAATTGTAAAAGCTTGGAGAGATAAAGGTGTTGAAGTTACTTGTATCTCTGGGATTGTGGAATAATTAAAAAATATGGTTATAAATTACCATAATTTTTTGAAAATAATGTCAATCCATAACCAACACTTGTAAAAACATCGGTATGGATAATTTTCTCTTTTGTGAAATACTTTTCATATAGTGTTTTTACTTCTGGGACTAATGTAGAACCACCTGTTAAAAATACTTTATCTATTTTGTCAAAAGATATATTTGCAAGATTAAATGTTTCATGCAGTGCTTTATCTATCTGGCGAATATCATTATAAATAGTTTGATTAAAACTTTCTCTACTTAAATTTAATAAAAATGAATTACTAAAAATATCCATATTCATAGCAGTTGTTTGGCTTGAAGATAAAGCCATTTTTCCATCCATTAT
>JAYEOQ010000145.1:0-12673 GCA_034723215.1 Campylobacterota bacterium
TTGAGATTATTGATTATAAATGTTTTAAAAATTTTAAAATTGATGAATTAAGTCAGATTAATATTATTAGTGGTAAAAATAATGTTGGTAAAACTGCTTTGTTAGAGTTATTATTTATTCAGAATGATGTTCCAGCATGTACATTAAATGTAATTGCACAAAATAGAAATATAAAGAAAGAATATTTTCAAGCATATCTTAAAAATATAAAGTACTCTTTTATTGCTGATGGATATATAACGAAGTACGGTATTAAATCTAAAAAAGATTTAAATAAACAAGAAATTGAACAAAAAGATAAATTAAATGGAGATTATGATGAATTTCAATGTGTATATTATGGTAAGAACTTAGCCTTAACTCCATTAGTAAATATTGAAATGGAAGATTATAATAGATATAAATATATAAACTCATCAAAACCATCAAATGAAAAACTTGTAAAACTATATTCTAAAATTCAATCACTTGGTTTACAACATAAATTTTTAACATATTTACAACTTTTAGATGAAAATATAAAATGGCTAGAGCCACAGTTGATAAATGATGAATTAGTATTAAGAGTAAATCTTGCTAATCCAGAAATTTCATTGATAACTTCTGAATTAGGTGAAGGTGTAAATAGATATATAGAGATTTTAGCTAGTATGTTGTCTATTGAAATACAAGATAATAAATGGGGTAAATCAATTTTTATAGATGAGATAGAAAATGGAATACATTATTCAAAATTATTAGATATAGCAAAAGCAATTATAGAAATATCTGAAAAAGAAGATATTCAAGTTTTTATAACAACACATGATAAAGAAACTATTGAAGCATTTGCTAAAGCTAGTAAAGAAGTTAATTTTAAAGATATAAGTTCTATTAGATTAATAAAAGATGAAAATCACAAGATAGTTCCTATTGTAAGACAATATGATAATTTTGCTTACGGTATTAATCGTGGAGCAGATATGCGATGAAAAAGTATTTATTAGTAGAAGGGGTTACGGATGTAGCCTTAGTAAAATATATTTGTTATCAAAATGGTATTACTAATAAGTTTGATGATTTTATTAAATCTGGTAATCAATATAAATTTAATGATTTTATTATTATTAATTTAAAAGGGCAAGATAATTTAGAAAATGAATTAAATTATTTAAAAGATGAAGAAGTAGAAATAGAACAAATTTTTATAATTCAAGATGCTGATGATGATTTTAGTAAGTCTCTTGATTCTATTGTTGATGTAGTTGATAAATCAAATATTGATGATTCTAAAATAAAATATTTTTTAACCCCAAACAATAAGGATACAGGAGACTTAGAAACATTACTTTTATCAACAATACAAAGTAATGATATTATACAATGTTTTGGTGGGTATAAAGAGTGCCTTTTAAAAAATAATAGTATATATTCAAAAGCATTAAACAAAGGTCAAGTTTATGCTTATACAATGTATTCACAAAAAGGTGAAAACTTACATAAGCCACAAGATTCATTTATGCATAAGTTTGATACTAAATATGTAGATACTAATCTTTGGGATTTAGAAAAAGATGAATTTAAACCTATCATCAAATTTATATTAGAAATATTTAAAAGTAAGGTGTAAAATGGATTTTATAAAAATTAATTCTGGAAAAATAGCAACAGTTATTGTTGTATTGTTTTTTTCATATTTAGGATACAACCTTTATATGGCTCCTGTAGATGGATTTACTGATAAGTTTATCTATTTGATGAAAGAGTATGGTTATATTATACTTTTTGCATGGAGTATCCTTGAAGGTGAGATGGGTCTTATTATGGGTGGGCTTTTATGTCATACTGGTGATATGTGGCTTCCTCTTGCTATATTTATAGCTGGACTTGGTGGATTTGTTGGTGACCAAATATATTTTTATATTGGAAGATACAATAAAAAACATGTACATAAAACATTTAAAGGTCAAAGGAGAAAGTTTGCATTGGCTCATCTTTTACTTAAAAAATATGGTTGGCCAATTATATTTGTTCAAAGATATATGTATGGTATGAGAACCGTTATACCTATATCTATTGGTCTTACAAGGTATGATGCTAAAACATTTGCATTTATAAATTTACTAAGTGCATGGGCATGGGCAGCTTTAACAATAGTTCCAGTTTGGTATTTTGGTGAAGAGATATTGAAAATATTAGAATATGCTAAAGAGCATTGGTATTTTGCTTTACCACTATTATTAGGATTTGGTGGTAGTATAATATATTATTTTAATGTAGCAACGAAAAAAGATAGAAAAAAAGAAAAAAAAGAGATTATAGAGATAGAAAAGGAAATCCATGAATTTAAACCTAACAACTAGAAAAGTAGATACAGATATTGAGATAATATTAGTTAAAAATAAAAAGATAAAAAGTGATATTGAGATATTAAAAGCTCTAAAATTTACAGGTGAAGATGAACAGTGTGTATTGCTTCCTGAATTAAAAAAGATTTATGTTGGTTGTGAAAATAGTGATCATGATAATATTAGAATTGCAATTGCAACTGCTATAAAAAAACTAAATAGTACAGATTTTAAATCAGCTTCTATTAAATGTAAAGATAACTTAGGTGCATTTGTTGATGGATTTGAGCTTGGAAACTACACTTTTACAAAATATAAATCAAAAAAAGATGATTCTGAAGATAAAAATATCTATATAGTTGTTGATTCTATAGATAAATCAGTTCAAAAAGAGTTTGATGATGCGCAAGCTATATCTGATAGTGTAAATATGGTAAGAGATTTTGTAAATACAACACCAGACGATTTTTATCCAGAAGTGATGGCAAAAGAAGCTAAAAAAATCGCAAAAATAAATCAACTAGAGTGTAAAATTTTGGATGAAAAGTATTTAGAAAAAAATGGTATGGGTGCTATGCTTGCTGTTGGTCGTTCAAGTAGACATAAATCTAAACTAATTCATCTTACATATAAACCAACAAAAAAAGCTAAAAAGAAGATTGTTTTAGTAGGTAAAGGTTTAACTTACGATAGTGGTGGATTAAGTTTAAAGCCGGCCGATTTTATGGTAAGTATGAAAAGTGATAAAAGTGGAGGTTGTACAGTTCTAGGTATTATGAATACAATTAGTGCTTTAGATTTACCTATTGAAGTTCATGGTATCGTAGGTGCAGTTGAAAATATGATAGGTGGTGATGCTTATAAACCAGATGATGTATTATATGCTAAAAATGGGAAAACTATTGAGGTTAGAAATACAGATGCTGAAGGGCGACTTGTACTTGCTGATTGTTTATGTTATGCACAAGATGAGATAAAAGATTTAGATTATATTATGGATTTTGCTACATTAACTGGTGCTTGTGTTGTTGGCGTTGGTCAATATACAAGTGGTATCATGGGAAATAATAATCATCTAAACTACAGTGTAGTTGGTAGTGCTTTAAGAAGTGGTGAATTAGCTACATCTTTACCTTTTAACAGATATTTAAAGAAAACTATCAAAAGTGAGATAGCAGATGTTTGTAATATAGCGAGTAGTAGATATGGTGGAGCAATTACAGCAGGGATGTTTTTAGAAAATTTTATTAAAGATGAAAATAAACAAAAATGGGTACATGTAGATATTGCAGGTCCTGCATTTGTTGAATCATCTTGGGGATACAATCCACACGGTGCTTCTGGAGCAGGTGTTAGAATGACAATTCAGTTTATGAATGATTGTTTGAAAAATGATAGATAATGTTAGAGATGATGCTCATCTTGAACTTGAAGATTTAGCCCAAAGACGAGCAGAGGTATATTTAACAGAACAGTTTAAAGAGTTAATGGATGAAGCAACTACAAATATACCTCAAATTGAGCCAGAAGAGTTATATATTTTAGATGAAAAATTACTTTTATTAGATGTAAGAGAGCCAGAAGAGTTTTCAAGTGGGTATATAAATGCCCTCAATCATCTTACCATTCCTAGAGGAAAATTAGAGTTTGCTGCTATTAAAAAGATTGCTATTGATTATGGACATGATACCCATATAGTTACATATTGTTATAAAGGTCCAAGGGGTGCATTAGCAGCTTGTCAGTTGAAAAAGATGGGATTTAAAAATGTAGAAAATTTAAAAGGTGGACTACTTAATTGGCTTGAAAAAGGTAATACTATTAAAAGCTATTTAGGTGAATTAACTTTAGCAAAATAGATTAATTTCCTATATACTAATATTTTGTTATAATATTGTAACTTTAACAAAATATTAGGACTATAATCAAATATGAAACAACAATATAAATCATATCAACAAACTTGTGAGTTTTTACAAGAGTGTGTGAAAAAATACCCAAATCTTATTACAATTCAATCTATTGGTAAAACATGGGAAGATAGAGATATTATGCTAGCAACAATATCTTTAAATGTAGAAAATGCAGATTTAAAACCAGCAATGTTATATACGGGAACTGTCCATGCAAGGGAGTGGATTGGGAATGAACTTGCAGTATCTTTTATAGATTATATGCTTGAAAACTACAGTACAAATCCAAAAATATTAAGAACTTTAACTAAAAATACACTTTATATAGTACCTTGTCTAAACCCTGATGGGTTTGAATATAGTAGGTCTCATTTCTCATTTTGGAGAAAAAATAGAAGAGATAATGGCGATGGTACTTTTGGTGTTGATTTAAATAGAAACTTTAGTGTTGGTTACCAAAAATCAAAAGATACAGCATCAAATGTTTATAGTGGACCACAACCTTTTAGTGAACCTGAAACAAGTGCAATGAAAAAGTTTGTTGATGGTAAAGATAACATCACTATCGCGTTAGATTATCATTCTCAAGGAAATGTATTTTTCCCTGCTCATAGATTTAATCATGAGAGTGAAGTGGATGGTACAGATTTAAATGCAATGTGTGCAAATATGAACTATGAGATTCAAAAAGTAACTGGACGAAAATATGGTATACATAGGGGGAAACCACCTACAAAATTGATAAGTGGTAGTGGTAGAGAGTATTACTATTCTCGTGGTATTATAGCCGTTGTAGTTGAAGTAGGAACTAGAAATATTCCTGATTTTATGCAAAATATGAAAGAGTCTATTGATGAGAATATACCTGCACTTTTAAGAACTTTTGGTGAAGCTCAAAACTACTCTAAAAATGCACCACATAGAGTTGAAAACTTTCATATAGAATCTTTTACATCAAATGAGGTTACTTTATCTTGGGATTATGAGTGTAATAAAGATATATATTTTCAAATATTTAGAAATACTGAAAATAAAGAAGCTTGTAATGAGTCAAATCTTATTTGTGAAACTTTTAACACAGAATTTACTGATATTCAACTTCAAAGTGGAACAGGATATTACTATTATATAAGAGCTGTAAATAACTTAACTCGTGTTAAATCACCATTTGCACCAAAAACAAAGATAAAAACACTACTTGAAGCAGATGAGTTTAGTAAAACAATTTTTCCAGCACCTTCAGAGGTTGGATATGTCGCAAGTAAATTATTAGAAACAAATCGTAAACATTTTGGTTTAAATTCACTGTTTATTGGTGTAAATGAGACAAAAGGTACAAGTTATGGTGTGATGCAGTTTAATCTTGATGGTATCCCTGATGATGCAATTATAAAAGATGTAAGAATATCTTTATATCCACTAAATAGAGTAAATGCAAAAATAGAAAAATTTGGAGAGTGGTCTATCTCTTTTGTAGATAAACAAACTGTTTCAGAGCTTAGTGATTATGAGCAGATTCATAATGCAAAAATCATTGAAACACTTGGACAAAGTATCCCCTCAGAACAACTTACACAAGGGATATGGAGTCATTGGGATTTTAACAGTAGTGAAATGGATATTTTACAAACACAGCTTCAAGATGGAAAAGTATTATTTAAAATATCTGGTCCTACAGAGCTTCCAGAGGGTAGAGATAGTCAGATAATGATGTTCGATCTAGGGTATGGAAATTATGGTGGTGGTATCCATTATAGACCTAGTATTGATATAAAATATACAATCCCTAGTAAAAGTATAACTATAGAGGCTTCAAAAGTTGTATCAGTTTGCCAAAGTGGTATAAATGATACTGAACTTATATGTGGATTTGATAAGGATAACTCCAAGATATATGGACTTATGGAGTTTGACTTAGATGGTTTGCCAAATCCAAATGAAACAATTATCACTAATAGTTATATTCAAATAAAAAATAAAAGTGCAACAAAAACAAAACAAGATATAAGATATAATATGGAGTTTGTAGATGTTGATGATACAGCATATGAATCTCTTCAAACTAGAGATAGAATAGAGTTTATTGGATATGAGGTAAGTAGGGGTGATCTTCAAAAAAATAAAACTCATAAATTTATTTTTGATCACTATTCGCGACTTGCATTAGAAGATGTACATAAACAAAGTAAAAATGCAAAGTTTGTTGTAAAACCAACATCATCAGATATAAAAAATCATATAGTACAATGGCATGGAAAAGATTGTAAAAACAGTGTAAAACTTGTAGTAAACTATATAAATAGAAGAAAGAAACCAGTTGAACAGGTTAAGGATTTAAGCTTAGTATTGGAAAAAGGACAAGTTAAATTAACTTGGAAAAACCCGAATGATGAAGATTTTAATGGTGTTTATGTAGTAAGAAATAGATTTCATAAACCTGCAAACCATCTTGATGGGGATAAGATATATGCAGGTTGTGATAACTATACATATGATGACTTTGGAAATACAAATATAGCTAAATACTATGCTGTATTTACTTATGATAATGTTCCAAATTATAGTGAACCTGTTATTATAGAATATAAAGGAAAATAGATGTTATTAAAATTTAAAAATTGGTTTCCAAAAGTTAAAAAATCAGCTTGGATAGCTCCAAGTGCTGATGTGATTGGAAATGTAAAAATAGGGAAAGATAGCTCTATTTGGTTTGGGACAGTTATACGAGGTGATGTACATAAAATAAGAATAGGGAAAAGAACATCAATTCAAGATTTAAGTATGGTTCATGTAACACACTATAAAAAAGATGATATGTCTGATGGAAATCCAACAATAATTGGAGATGATGTAACAATAGGTCATAAAGTGATGCTGCATGGTTGTACTATAGAAAATGGTTGTTTAATAGGTATGAGTGCTACTATTTTAGATGGTGTGATTATAGGTGAGGGTAGTATTGTTGGTGCTCACTCTTTAGTAACATCAAATAAAGTATTTCCACCAAATAGTTTGATTATGGGGAGCCCTGCAAAAGTTGTAAAAACCTTAAGTTCAGAAGAGTCTCAAAACTTAATAGAACACGCTGCAAGATATGTTAAGTTTAAAAATGAGTATCATCACTCTTCATAATTTTTAATAGTTCTAAATAATTTTACTTTCCTAATATTCTCATTTTATTCTCTTTTTATATTTCTAAGATATAATATTTTAAAAAATAGGTTTTGTTAGTAACAAAGGGAATATGAATGAGTTATAATATAGATTTACAAAAGATTGCAGAAGAGCTGGAATTTGATCTAGAAGATGTTGAGATGCTAATGGATCTGTTTTTAGAAAGTGTTGAAGATAGTATGAGAGCATTAAAAGAAGCAATTGAAGAGAATAATTTTGATAAAGTATACCAGTGTTCACATTCAATAAAGGGGAGTAGTGCAAATCTAACTTTAATGGATATATCTAATAAAGCACAAGATATTGAACATAATGCAAGAGAATCTAATCATATTGATTATTTAAGTAAGTTTAGTGAATTAAAAATATTAATAGATAATTTAAACTCTTAAAAGAGATATTAAAGAGCTGTTAAATGGTACCTAAAGTATTAATAGTTGATGATTTAAAAGATAATAGGTTAGTTGTAAAACTAACATTGAAAAAATCAGGAGATTATCAGTTTTTAGAAGCAGTAGATGGTAGTGAAGCTATAGATATTGCTACAAAAGAGTTACCACATATTATTTTAATGGATGCTATGATGCCTGTTATGGATGGGTTTGAAGCGATTAAACTACTTAGAGATGATCCAATAACCAAAAAGATACCAATTTTAATGATAAGTGCTTTAGATAACAAAGATGAAAAAGTTAGAGCTTTAAAATCTGGAATAAGTGACTTTATCTCTAAACCTTTTGATAAAACTGAGCTTATAATTAGAGTTAATTCATTACTTAATTTATATATGGAGTTTTTAGCGAAAGAGAAAGAGCTAAAAGATATAAATGATAACTTGGAAGCTAAAGTAAATGAGAAACTAGATAGAAGAATATCAGAAATAAAACTAGCATCAATTGGTCAAGTATCAGCAGGAATAACACATGAATTAAATACCCCAGTTACATATATGAAATCAAATATAGAGTTGCTAGAGTATGATATAGAAGATTTAAATATAGATGAAGAGTTGAAAAAACCAATTCTTTATACAATTGATATATTAAATGATGGTATTAATAGAATTAGAAATATTATAGATACTACAAAAGAGATTGTAAAAAAAGGTTCAAATGAATTTAGTACTTTTAATCTTTATGAAACTGTGATATATGCTACAAGGATGATATATAGTAGAGCAAAGCATATTACCCCTATTTATATAAATAATATACCTTTTACACTTGATTTAAGTCAACACAATGAGCTATTTGAAGCTAGTATAATTAAAGAGAAGATTGAACAAGTTTGGATAATATTTTTAAATAATGCTTGTGATGAGTTTTTAAAAAGTAAAAAAGATTTTAACAATAGACGAATTGACATTAAAATAACACACAAAGAAGATAAGATAAACTTAATTTTTAAAGATAATGCAGGTGATGGTATATCTGATAATATAATAGATGAAATATTTGAGCCATTAGTAGGTACAAAAACTAATTCTGGAATGGGTCTTGGTTTAAATATAGCAAAGCAAATTATTGAACAACACAACGGAACAATAAAAGCTTATAATGAAGATAAAATAGCAGTATTTGAAGTGGAGATATAGAGTATATATGGAAAATATAGTAGAAAAACGGGCAATGGAACTATACAATCATATTAAAGATTGTGATGATAAAAAATATAAAATATTAGTTGTTGATGATAGTAAAACATTTAACAAAAAAATATCAGATGCTTTAATTAAATTAGGTCATATAGTTACCCAAAGTTATACTTTATCTGAAACTAAAGAGCTTATAGATAAAAAATTCTTTGATTTTATATTATTAGATCTTATTTTGCCTGATGGTGAAGGTGATGAGCTTATTGATAGTATGAGTGATGAGTTAAGGGCAAAAGTTATAGTTCTTAGTGGAGATAATGATAACCAAAGAAGAAATCATATTTTCGATTCTGGTATTTTAGATTATTTTTCAAAAACAAATCCTACCCATATGATAATTGAAGATGTTAAAAATCTTTTATGTGTAATAGAAAAAAACTCAAGTATCAATATTTTACTTATTGATGACTCTGCATTTATGAGACGGATGCTACGAGGTATACTATCTCCTAAGAGATTTAATATTTATGAGGCAAAAGATGCCCAGATGGGAGAGATAGTTTTAGATGAAGAGGATATTCATTTGCTTCTTTTAGATTATGAGATGCCTGGTATGAATGGTATTGAGTTGCTAGAAAAAATAAAAAAAGATACTAAATACTTAGAGTTACCTGTGATTATGTTATCTGGTAATGATAGTAAAGAGGTTATCTCAAGAGCTTTAAAACATGGAGCAAGTGACTTTTTAAAAAAACCATTTGTAACAGAGGAGTTACTTTTAAAGTGTGATCTACAAGTAAAAAACTATATAAATGTAAAGTGGATACAACAAAAAGAGAAAGAGCTTGCTGTTGCTCTACAAAATAAAAAAGATGCTGAGGAGCATAAATCAATATTTTTAGCAAATATGTCACATGAGATAAGAACACCTTTAAATGCAATTATGGGATTTGTCGATATTTTAGAGGAGGAAGAGGATGATAAAACAAAGTTAAATTATCTTAATACTATCCAAAAGTCAGGTGATTTACTTTTAAACCTTATAAATGATATTTTAGATTTTTCTAAAATTGAGAGTAATAAATTAGATATAAATAAAGAGGTTTTTTTACTTGATGAGTTGTATCAATTAGTAAGATCTTTATATAATCCAATGGTTATAGAGAAAGGTTTGACTTTAAATACAATAATTGACCCAAAACTACCAAAATATTTTAATTCAGATTTTTTAAGAATAAAACAAATTATTACAAATCTTTTAGGAAATGCTATAAAGTTTACTTCAAAAGGTGGTAGCGTTACTTTTGAATTAAGCTTAACAGATGATAGAAAGTATGTAAGATTTAGTGTAAAGGATACTGGAATTGGTATAGATCCATCAAATCATAAAAAAGTATTTGAACTATTTAGTCAAGCAGAATCAACAACAACAAAAAAGTTTGGTGGTACTGGTTTAGGACTTAGTATATCATCAAAACTAGTTGCCTTACTTGATGGTGAAATTGGGATAGAGAGTGAGATAGGAAAGGGTAGTTGTTTCTTTTTTACTTTACCAATTACAGAGATTGATATGAAAAATTTAACATATCATAAGAAAGAAGAAAAAAAGAGGCCAGATATAAAGTTTAATAATCATATTTTACTAGTTGAAGATAATAAAACAAATCAACAATTTATGGCTATCATTCTTAAAAAACTTGGTCTTACTTTTGATATAGCCAATGATGGTTTAGAAGCTGTAGAATTTTTTAAAACTAATGAGTATGATTTGATTCTTATGGATGAAAATATGCCAAATATGAGTGGTGTTGAAGCTACAAAAGTAATAAGAAGTTTAGAAAGGGAACAAAATTTAAAATATCTCCCTATAGTATCTTTAACTGCAAATGCAATAAAAGGTGATAGGGAAAGATTTATAGATGCTGGGATGGATGAGCATTTAACAAAACCCTTAAATAAACAAAAACTAACAGAGGTGTTAGACGAGTTACTAAATAAAGAAACTATAGTTTTAGAAGCTGAGCAAGAACTTAAAGGACGAGAATTTAATGAGATATTTTATTCAATGATGATAGGTACAATTAGCGCTATTGATGCAGGGATAGAAAAAGAAAATTTCAATGATATTATAAGATATGTAAATTTTTTAAAAATTGCATCTATGAAATATAAATATAAAGATATATTTGAATTATGTTTAAATATTGAACAAAGTGCAACAGATGAAAATATTCAAGATTCTATAAAGTTTGTAGCTATCTTAAAGAAGGAAATATAAGATGAGTGAAAATATTAGTATATTGTATGTTGAAGATGATAATGCAGTAGTGCAATTTGTGAAACTATTATTTAAAAAAAATAATATATCAAATGTAACTTATGCAGTAAATGGAAAAGAAGCTTTAGAAGTTTATAAAACTGATGATTTTGATTTAGTTATGACCGATATGATTATGCCAGTTATGGATGGGTTTGAGTTAATTGAAGAGATTAAAAAGATAAACCCTAAACAGATATTTATGATGGTAACAGGACTTGATAATAAAGCAGATTTAGTAAAAGCTATAGAGCTAAGGATAAACTTCTTTATTGAAAAACCAATAAATCCAAAAAAATTTAATCAAACTTTAAAAGATTGTATATATGTTATAAATCAAAGAAAAGAGTTAGCATTATCAAATAGTCTATTAACTCAATATAAAGATGCTATTGATTCAAGTACAATTTTATCTAAAGCAGATATAAAAGGTAAAATAACTTATGCAAATGAACAGTTTTGTAAAATATCAAAATATAGTCTTGATGAGTTGATTGGTCAATCTCATAGTATACTTAGAGACCCAAATATACCTGCTTCTGTATTTAAAGATATGTGGAAAACTATTACATCAAAAAAACAGTGGAGAGGTACACTTAGTAATATTGCCAAAGATGGCTCAATATATATAGTAGATGCACTGATTATACCAATATTAGATAGTGATGATGAGATTATGGAGTATATTGCTATTAGACATGATGTAACTGAACTTGAACTTTATAAAAATGATCTAAAACATCAACTAGATATTGCAGTTGAAGATGTGGTAGATACCCAAAAAGAGGTTGTTTTTACTATGGGTGCTATTGGTGAAACTAGAAGTAAAGAGACTGGAAATCATGTAAAAAGAGTTGCAGAGTATTCATACCTTTTAGCAATTTTAGCTGGACTTAGTGAAGATGAAGCTCAACTTTTAAAACTAGCTTCCCCTATGCATGATATTGGTAAAGTTGGTATTGCAGATAGTATTTTAAATAAACCAGGGAGATTGACACCTGAAGAGTTTGAGATTATGAAAACACATTCACAATTAGGTTACGATATGTTAAAAGGTTCCTCTAGAGATATACTTAAAACCTCTGCAATAGTTGCATATCAACATCATGAGAGATGGGATGGAAAAGGGTATCCAAATAGATTAGTAAAAGAGGAGATACATATCTATGGTCGTATAACAGCCATTTGTGATGTATTTGATGCCTTGGGTGCTGACAGATGTTATAAAAAGGCTTGGAGCTTAGAAAAAATTTTAAAACTATTTAGAGTTGAAAGTGGTCAGCAGTTTGACCCAAAACTTATGGAACTATTTTTAGAAAATTTAGATAGCTTTTTAAGTATAAGAGAT
>JAYEOQ010000146.1:0-2558 GCA_034723215.1 Campylobacterota bacterium
TTAAATTTTTAATTTTATTTATTTTTTTATAAACACTAAAGGCATCGTTATAACTTCTTAACATTATGTTATTTATAGATTTTATAACATCCCCTTTTTTTAAACCAAGTTTTATAAATACACTTTTAGGCTTTATTTTAGTTACTTTAAATCCATCTATATCACCATTTACATTTTTTATCTCTTTTATAGAGATATCTTTCCATATCTTATCAAAGTTATTAATATAGCTATTTAGATATGCTCTTTGTACTGATACTTTATCATTCATTACAATTATTCTTTCATCGTTTTCAGGAGTATTAGTAGATACTTGTTCAATGGTGTAACTTACCTTATCTTTATCTTTTATTAATTCTAATTTATACTCTTGATTTGATTTTCTAAAAATCGCATAATTAAAATGAACTTTAATTAGTTCATAACCTTTATAACTTTCCCCAATACTTAGCATATATGTTTGATCTGACCTACTAGCTATTATTATCCAAGCCTTTTGTTCATTAATTGAATATACAGCTTTTAAAGTTATATTTGAAAGTAGTTTATATTCTTGTTTTTCTTCTTTTATTACTTTTATAACTTGTTTATCTTCAAATAAACTTTTGATATTAAATTTATTATACTCTAAAGTTATATTTTGTTGTTTTTCAAACTCAATACCACTTTTTGGTAATATAAAATATAGTACACTATTTAATAGATAAGCTGTAGATATAACTACAAAAAATAAAATAAGTTGTTTAATCATACTAGAAAAGTTTATATTCATATCTATAAACTCCATTTTCTTGTTTTTTGAAATATTTTTTAATAATTTTATATTTTTTTATAAAAGTTCTTGTAGGTTCGAAATCTACTGTAACACTTCTGTTAAAAATATCAAATGATGTTTTAGCATAACCTAACTCTTTAGAAGATATATCTATTTTTGAAAAAGAGATATTTACTTTATCTAAAGTTGCTAAATCAACCCCTTTAAAATACAACGATGCATCATTAAGAGTAAAACCAAACATAGATGATTTGAATTTTTCATCAGATATTATCACATCATACTTTTCTAGCTGTTTTTCCAACGCATAATATAAATTTTGCTTTGGCAAAAAAGCCAACAATGCAATATTAAAAACAACCACTAAAGCTATATATTTTAAAAATTTCATATTACAGACCTACTTCTAAATCTAAACTATTTTTTCTCAATGAAAAACTTAACACCACTATTGTTTCATTTAAAATTTTATTCATAAATCTATCAAGTGATTTTTTATCTGAATTTTTTATCTGAATTTTTATAGATTTTCCATTTGAAACTATCTTTGCATTTTTTATATTTGATGAGTTTAGTATTTTTTCACACAACTTTTTTGTATCTCTACTATCACCCCAAGCTTTATTTAAAGAGTTATATTTAGTTGCTATACTTAGATACTCTTTTGTTTCATCTTTTATATTTTCTAATTTAATATTTGATGAGTTTAAACTTATAAGTGAATATATAAATAATAAAAAACTAAATAGCAATACAAATAATGGATTTATCTTATTCATATGTTATCTCCCTATTTCTATAGGATACTCTTTGTATGTTTCTGTTTGATTGAAAACTATTTTTTAGCTTATCTCTTAAATTAACTTGTAAAGTTTGTTTTTTTTCTAAAGATTTAATCACTGATTTAGTTTGCATCATAGTTGGTAACATCTTATACTCTTTGGCTATTTTTGTTTGATTATTAGTAGTCTCATTTATTGTATTACTTAAAATAGTAACCTTACCAAAGTTAATAAATGAGATTAAAATAAATATAAAACTCAAAAGATATATACTCTTTGTATCTATATATTTGTTTGTTTTATTTATAGAAAAAGTATGCTTAGATAGCTTTATACTATCCATATCTATATTTGATATATCATTTTCATTTGTTAAGTTTTTAGGTATTCTTAAAAGTATATCATCATGATATGCCAAGTATTGATTATCTATTTTAAAAGATTTAAAATCCAAAAACTCATTTTGAGAAAAGTGTATATTTAATATTTGAGATAGCTTTAGATTTGCATCATTTGCAATTTGAGATATCAAACTCTCTAAATAAGCAAAACAAAGGTACTGTTCATCTTCTAGTTTAATAACATAAAACTCATAACCCTCAACATCAAAAAAATCTTCAAAATATGTTGGTAACGCTTTTAGAACATCATTTTTATTTTTTAAAGGTATATTAAAAATCCGAACCCAGTATAGTTCAGGTGAAAGTATAACATCAACCTTTTCATCAAAAGTAAAAGAAGATTTTTTATTTAAAAAGATTGTTTTGTTTTTATTGTTCAAATATATTCCATTTTCTATTGTTCTTATTACTGCTTATTATACTATTTAGATACTTAAATTTGTTACTTTAAATCTAATTATACTCCTAAGTTATAGGTTAATCCGACCAAATCTAAAATACAAGACTTTACACCGTTATCTATTTGTATCATAAAAAAATAAAAAGGTAATATTTTAAAGTTTTAGTTTACATTAAGATTTATAATCATTTTTTGTAGTT
>JAYEOQ010000147.1:0-2554 GCA_034723215.1 Campylobacterota bacterium
ACAGATGCCGTAGCCATTGCGAGTCAGGGTTATAATGTTAATTTTAAAACTCGGGCTGTATTATTAAAGAAGTGCGTTTCAGACGGAGATTATCGCTTATACAATTTGGAAGCAAATGATGAGTATGGACAGATGAAAGAGTTACTTACTAGAAGAGTTGAACGGTTTAAAGAAAATTCTGCTCCGGATTTATGGGTAATTGATGGTGGTCAAACACTATTGAATTTAGCTTATGATATTGCAAACAGTGTTGGTGTAAATTTAGATATTGTAGCCATTGCAAAAGAGAAGATTGATGCAAAGGCACATAGAGCAAAAGGTAGTGCAAAGGATATAGTATATACTAAAGATGAAGTTTTTAAGTTAGAGACATCGGACAAGCGATTACAGTTTATTCAAAGACTAAGAGATGAAGCACATCGTTCTGCTATAACTTTCCACAAAAAACAAAAAAGAAAAGAGGATAAACAAATTTCTCTTTTAAATATTCATGGAATTGGTGAAGCAAAAGTTAAAAAACTATTAAACTACTTTGGAACTTTTGAAACTATACAAAATGCACAAAAAGAGCAACTAAAGCAGGTATTAAATGAAAAAGATAGTAACTTACTACTTGAATACTTTGCAGAAATAAAATAGATAGTTATTCACACTCTTTTCACATATCAATTGCGACCTTAAAGAAGTATAAAATACAGATTAAATTTTATTTAAATTAGGATATTTATAATAATAATTTTTTTATTTCTTTATTTTATAAAACTCTACAAAACCCTTTAATTAAAGGGTTTACAAAGATATTATCTTATTTTTAATCTAATTTTAAGAAAGATTTATTGAATACAAATAGCAGAATAAAGTTACTACAAAATCCCTTGCTTAAAGGGTTTTTTTAATAATACAATTTTATGATGTGAAAAACTAATAGGATACAAAACAGGTATACTTTTTATTAAAAATAGTGTAGAATAATTTTAAAAAAAGGATTTAGTAATGATTAGGTTATTTATTATACTTATTTTATTTGTTTTTACTCTATTTGCAACAACTATAGAAGAGGTAAATGAAGTATATAAAGATGGTGATATTAAAAATGCAATAAAACTCTATAAAGAGCTTTCAAGAGATGGAGATGATGAAGCATATTTTAAACTAGGAACTATTTACTATAAAGGTAAAGATGTAAAGAGAGATATAAACCTTGCTATGGGTTACTTTAAACAAGCATCTGCATATGGTCATATAAAAGCTAAATATAACAGTGCGATTATATATGGACTAAAACAATACAAATTTCACAGTTATAGAAAAGCTTATAATATATTTTTAGAGTTAGCTCAAAACAATTATCCTAATGCCCAAAATAAGATTGGTCAGTATCTAGTTTATAGACTAGGAGTTGATAAAGATTATAAACTAGCAGTAAAGTGGTTTGAACAATCATACTTTGTAGGTCACTATAAACCTGCAAGTTGTAGTTTGGCTTTGATGTATGCAAGTGGCAAGGGTGTTTTTCCTAATTTAGGAAGAGCTAGAGAATTAGCACAAGATGGCTATGATAAAAAGATACCATCTTGTGTTAAAGTGTATAAAGATTTTAATTTACATAAATACGATAAAGATAAAGGGTTTAAATTTGGATTTTACAAGTAATTAAGCTTGTAAAATCGAGAGTGTAAAATTAATAATACTAACTAGCTAATTTAGAATCTCCAAATACATCTTCTCTTATATTTCTTTTTTTAACATAATTATTTAGACCAATATGGTTGTTATATCCAAGAACTTTAGCAATCTTTCTTACACTTAAGCCAACAGATAGTAACTCCTCTATTTTATCCCTTTGTAGATCAAACTTAGATTTTTGAATAGTACCTTTTGGCTTACCCAAAGATACACCATCAAGTTTTTTAGCTGTTAGTGCCTCTTTTGTTCTTAAACTCATTAAATCTTTTTCTAAATCAATAGTCATACTTATTACACCTAAAATCATTTTAGTAAGCATATCATCTTTACCAATAAAATCAAGATTTTGCTTTACACTTATTATTCTCACACCATGATCAAGTAGATATTTTATATTTTCTAAAATTGACGCTGTTGTTCTACCAAACACATTTATATCATAAACAACTACAATACAACCCTCTTTACAAGTTTCCAAAATCTTAAAAATATTTGATTCTTCACTTGGTATATTTACTTCAACCTCAATATTTTTATCAAGTTGTAATTTTTTTAACTTTAAATATTCTGCAATCCCTTTAGCCTGTCCATCTGTATACTCTTCATTATTTTTATTTACTCTTATAAAACTTACTACTTTATCCATGATTTTATCCTTATATATTATGTATAATTAAAATGTAATAATAATACAATATTTATTGTTTTTATCTTAAAACTTATACAGAATGTTACACTATTTCTCCTTAAACTAATATTAAGAATTGATTAATTATAGATAGAAATTTGTTGCAAAGTGGTTTTTGGATAAAATCTAATTCTATTAAATAAAAAGGGTAAAATATTTTGAAAGATTCTTCTGTATATA